>JAKMDG010000143.1 GCA_022428035.1 Longimicrobiales bacterium | reverse complement strand
CCCATGCCCGGGTCGACGTAAAGCAGGAGGTTGGCGCTGGGAATTGTTGTGGTTGTTCTTTTCTTCCCACGGCCTGATGTCACGCTACCATCGGCGTTAGTGACCTCGCCCTGAGTCGCGGCATCGGTCAGGGCATTCACGACGTCCGCAGGGGTCCAGCTTGGATTCCCCTCCAGCCAAAGCGCAGCCGCTCCGGCTACGTGCGGCGAGGCCATGGATGTGCCACTGATCGTGTTGGTTGAGTTAGCGCTCGTGTACCAGGCCGACGTGATGCCGCTACCCGGAGCGAAGATGTCGAGGCAGCTGCCGAAGTTAGAGTAGGATGCCCGCGCGTCACTGGAGGTGGTAGCACCCACGGTAATCGCGGCGGCCGCTCTGGCAGGACTCGAGTTGCACGCATCAGCGTTGGAGTTCCCCGCAGCCACGACGACGGTGACACCCGCGTCGACCATACGGCTCACCGCGGCGTCGACCGACGACGAGGCCCCGCCGCCCAGCGACATATTGGCGACTGAAGGGCCGGATGCCTGTGCGGCAACCCAGTCCATTCCCGCGATCACGCCTGAAAAACTTCCGGAGCCGTTGCAGTCCAGGACTCGGACCGGGATCAGATTGACTTCCTTGGCGACGCCCCACTGGGTGCCTCCTACAGTACCTGCAACGTGGGTACCGTGGCCGTCACAGTCTTCCGCGTTACCACCAATCGTCACGGCGTCGTATCCCGGTTGAACCCGACCACCGAAATCGATATGCCCGGAGAGGATTCCGGTATCGATGATGTACGCGTCCACACCGGCACCTGTCGGACCGTAAGAGTAGACGCCATCAAGAGGGAGGCTCCTCTCATCGATCCGATCCAGCCCCCAGGTTGCGCCGGACTGAGTCGCATCGAGGGTCACGACTGCATCCTGCTCGATCGCCGCGATGAGAGGATTCCGCCGAAGGCCGTTCAAGGCCTGGGCCGGAAGTGTGACGGCAAAGCCCTTGAAGACGTTCTCATAGGTGAAGTGAACCTCACCACGAAGTCCGCGCATCATCGATGCCGAAGCGGCGGCCGCGCTAGGGACGTCATCACTCAGTCGGACGATGTATCGATCCGGGATCGCGTCGCTCGAGGCCGAGACGGTCGAGAAGTTGGGAGAGGGCGCCAGTTCTGTCGGGGTCTCGACGTCACAAGCGACGACTGTGGCCAGTGCGAGAAGGGCGAAAAGCTTCGCGTTTCGTTTCATCTGCGTGAACTCAGTAGAAAATCGATGTTCGAATATCACAATTATGGTACCCGCAAGTGAAATGCCTTGTCAAAGCGGTTCTTTAAAACGGCGCGCTGCAATCGGTTATGGCGTAGAAAAAGCTCCGAGGCTGGCTCCCGTCGTGTCGCGTTGCTGTACGCGTGCAACACCGAACCCGCCGTTTTGGCTGATTCCGGCACAGGACAGCGTCTTGCGATCAGCGGCCTCGACCCCCCAGATAGTGGCTTGTGCTTCGACCTTTCGAGGCCCGAGTTCAACCCTGGAGCAGATGAGCGTGAACAGTTCAAGCCCAAATGGAGGTCTCACGGCTTCCGATGGAAGGACCTTCTTCGGACATCCGTGGGGGCTGTCGACGCTCTTCTTTACCGAGATGTGGGAGCGCTTCTCGTACTACGGGATGCGCGCGCTACTCACGCTTTTCATGACCACTGCGACCATCGAGTCGAACCCGGGCTTGGGACTCGACGTAGCGACGGCCGGAGCGATCTACGGTATGTACACGGCGCTCGTGTACATCACGGCGCTGCCGGGCGGATGGATCGCCGACAACCTCTGGGGTCAGCGCAAGGCAATCTGGGTTGGCGGCTGGATCATCGCCCTTGGCCATTTCACGATGGCCGTCCCGTCGAACTTCACGTTCTTCCTTGGGCTGGTCTTCATCATCTGCGGGACCGGACTGCTGAAGCCGAATGTCTCGACCATCGTCGGTGACCTCTACCCGGAGGGTGGGGCGCGTCGCGATGCGGGCTTCTCCGTGTTCTACATGGGGATCAACCTCGGGGCGTTCTTCGGACCGCTCATCACAGGTTGGCTCGGTGAAGGGTATCACTGGCACTGGGGCTTTGGTGCAGCGGGCGTAGGGATGGTGCTCGGTCTGATCCAGTACCGGATCGGGCAGCCGCACCTCGGGGACATCGGTCATCTGCGGACGGACAAGACGCCCGAAGAGGTCGCGGCACTCTCGAAGAAGTTCTTTGGCTCCCTCGCCGCGGTTGTCGCGGCAGTCGCAGCCTTTGCGTTCCTCGTGTCAAATGGAACGATCGCGGTCTCGATCACGCAGATTGCTCAGGCGCTCGGCTACAGCGTTCTCATCCTGGTGGCCCTCTATTTCGTCTACGTCTGGACGCTCGGGGGCCACACCCCTGAAGAAAACAAACGAATGGCGGTGATCTTCTGGCTCTTCCTGATGATTGCTGTCTTCTGGTCCGGGTTCGAGCAGGCCGGCACCTCGCTAAACCTCTTTGCTCGGGACCTGACCGACCGGACGATGTTCGGTTTCGAGATTCCCGCGTCGACGCTTCAGTCCATCAACGCTGGCTTCATCATTCTGCTCGCCCCGCTGTTCGGCACGCTCTGGGTCTGGCTCGACTCACGCCAGGTGAATCCATCGATCCCGGTGAAGGCGGGGCTCGGGCTGCTGGGTCTCGCGATGGGCTTCTTCGTTCTGGCCTGGGGTGCGGCGAACGCGTCGCCGGACAGTCTGGTATCGCCGTCCTGGCTTGTCGTGACCTACTTCCTGCACACCGTGGGCGAGCTCTGTATCTCGCCGATCGGGTTATCGGCGATCACCAAGCTTTCACCCACACGCCGCGTAGGTCAGATGATGGGCATCTGGTTCGTCGGGGCCGCGCTCGGCAACCTCTTCGCGGGTCTGGTGGCCGGCCAGCTCGAGACCATGATGCCGGCTGATCTATTCCGCACGGTAGCCATGATCATTGGTGGCGTGGGCATCCTGGCACTCGTGGTCAGCCAGCCGTTCAAGAAAATGATGGGTGGGCGCCAATAGCAGCGGAGATCCAGGAGGGAGCCACTGCCGTCTCGCACCGATCCTCGTGTTGATCGTCAGGTGATGAACCCGAGTCGGGCAGTCGGGCCGATCTAGCTCTTGCCAGCGGACCGGGGTCCGAACAGCTTCGCGCGATGACAATCGTCTTCATACTGGGCGCCATCCTCTTTGGGACCGCGCTTCTCTGGCTTGCGTGCTCCAAGCTCGAAGAAGCCACTCACAGGCTCGCTCAGTACTACGGAATCCCCGATGCGGTGAAGGGATCCGTATTGCTCGCCGTGGCGTCGAGTATGCCGGAGCTGATGACGGCTCTGCTCGCGTTCCCGGTGCACAACGACTTCGAGCTCGGTCTGTCCGCTATCATCGGGTCGGCCATCTACAACATCCTCGTGATCCCGGCATTCTCCGTGTATGCGCGCGGTCGGCCGCTTCGGGCGAACCGAGATCTCGTGTACCGCGAAGCTCAGTTCTATCTGGTCTCCGTGGCGGTTCTGATGCTGATCCTGAGCCTGTCCGTGATCTATGGCGACCTGCCACCCGACCTGCTGCCGGATGGTCGCGAGGTCTTCTTCGGCGACTTCACGCGCTACCTCGCCGCGTTCCCGCTGCTGCTCTACGGTCTCTACCTCTTCATCCAGTTTGAGGAGGTGAAGCGCAGTCGGGACGATAACCCGCGTAGGGAGGGGATCAGCCCCCTCAAGGAATGGGGCACCCTGGCCGGTTGCATCGTTCTCATCCTGATCGGTGTCGAGATACTGCTCAGGGTCGCGATCAACCTCGGCGAAATGCTGCAGACCCCGACCTTCCTCTGGGGAATGACGATTGTCGCGGCGGCGACGTCGATCCCCGACACCTTCGTGAGCGTCCGTGCGTCGGTCCTTGGGCGGAGCGAATCCAGCGTGTCGAATGTGCTCGGCAGTAACGTGTTCGATCTGCTGGTGGCCGTGCCCATGGGCGTCATGATCACGGGTGCGATCGTCGTGAATTTCACGCAGATCGTGCCGATGATGACGTTCCTCGTCCTCGCCACGATCGTGATGCTCGTGTTCATGCTGCGTGACATGGAGCTGTCGATGCAGGAGGCACACGTGATGCTGATGCTTTATGGTGGGTTCGGGGTCTGGATGACGCTCGAAGCCTTCGGCATTACGACCCTGCTCGGGGTGCGAGGGCCTTAGCGGTAGCTCCCGGCTCCGTACCTGCGATCGGTCACCCCTCAGATCTTGACTGCGGACTCACAGGTCTCGTCAGGCGAGTAGCCCGGGGGCGCCGCCCGTGTGGAGGAACACACAGCGCTGGTGGTCCGGGATGCCGTCTCCTCGAAGGTGTGCGATGAGCGCGGCTGCGGCTTTCGAGGTGTAGGTCGGATCGAGCACGATACCGGCCTGCCGACCAAAGAGTTCAGTCGCCTCGCGCGACGCGGTGGTCGGGATGCCGTATCCGTCGCCGACCTGATCATCGATCGATTCGAAGGGCACGATCTCCGGGTCGATGGTCGTGCCGAGCAGGTCGGCCGCAGCATCCCGCGCGAGCGTGCGACACACCGCGTCGAGCTCATCGGCCGGTTCGTCGGCGCTCACTCCGAAGAGACGTATATCTGTCCGTTGGACGAGAGCCAGCCCGAGGATCAACCCGGCCAGGGTACCGCCGGAGGATGAGGCACTGAACACGACCGTCTCGGTGCACCCGTCGTTGAGGACGTCGATCTGGTTGCAGAGTTCGATTGCCGCGCTAGCGTACCCGAGGCAGCCCAACGGTGTCGATGCCCCGATTGGAAGCACGAGGGGGGTCTCCCCGGCAGCGAGCAGCTCCTGTGTCACCGACTCCATGCGACTTGGGCGCTCACTCCGGTCTTCGATCAGGACAATCTCGGCACCGAACAATCGGTGCAGAAGCGCGTTTCCCGTGGGGTCTCCCTCCGGGCCACGATTGGTGACGAGGATACAGCGCAGACCATGCCGTGCGGCGAAGGCCGCTGTGACACGACAGTGGTTGGACTGAGGACCACCGGCGGTGACGAGGCACGTGATTCCGTCCAGCATGGGCGGCGCCAGCACGTACTCGAGCTTCCTGACCTTGTTGCCACCGAGTGCGAACCCTGTCTCAGCATCCATCTTCGCCCAGAGGCGGCTGGCATTGAGCGCGCGGCCGAGGCGGGGCAGCGGTACGAGCGGAGTCGGGAGGTTCGCCAACCGCGTCCGCGGCTGGGTACGAAGTCGATCCAGAGCTTCGATGCGTGATAGCATGTCAGAGGTTCGTGGACGCGGAGGAAGAGGCTCGGCGTGCGGCTTCGAGCACTGTGGTCGCATGGATCTCGACCGTGTCGTGAACGTCCTCAGCGTATCCGCCGGACATGACCACCGCTACGGGGGTCCCGGCTTGTTCGCATGCGTCGAAGACGACGCGGTCCCGCTCTCTGAGCCCGTTCATGCTTACCGCCAGGCGGCCAAGCCGATCTCCCTCGAAGGGGTCCGCACCGGCGATGTAGAAGGCGAGGTCCACACCTGCGCCGAGTGCGCGCCTCACGCCCTCATGCACGGCCGACAGAAAGACATCGTCCCCCGCTCCGTCGTCGAGCCCGATATCCAGATCACTCGTCTCTTTGCGGAAGGGGTAGTTGGAGGCTCCATGGACCGAGAGGGTGAATACCGAGTCATCTCCCCGGAAGATCGCGGCCGTGCCGTTGCCCTGGTGGACGTCGAGATCCAGTACGGCACATCGGTCGACGATGCCCCGCGACTGCAGCGACCGGACGGCGACCGCGACGTCATTGAAGACGCAGAATCCCTCACCCCCGTCGGCAAACGCGTGATGCGTACCGCCGGCCAGGTTGACCGAGATTCCGTCTCGGTGGGCTCGCTCGGCTGCGTGAATCGTCCCACCCGTGGAGCGACGGGATCGTTCGACAAGCTCGAGTGACCATGGAAACCCGATGCGACGGATCTCGTCCCGCGCGAGGCCGCCCGAGGTGACACGCGCGACATACTCGGCCGTATGGACCCGAGTGAGGTCGTGATTGGTAGCAGCCTCCGGAATCTCGAGCTGGATCCGACCGTCGGACGCAACGCGTTCTCGGAGAAGTCGGTACTTCTCCATCGGGAAGCGATGGTGGTCGGGCAGCGGAAGAACGAACTGGTCGCAGTACCAGGCGAGCACGGCTCTCGAGTCGACGTCGGGTAGGGCGGCAAGACAAGATACCCGAATCCGAACCGGAGGTCCGGCCGTACCGGACACCGATGCTCTCTTTGCACAACAGACCCGTTGACCTTTTAACAAGCGCGGCCTGCGCCGCCCGCCTGGTCGCACTCGTTCTCCTCACTCACGCGATGACTGCCGTGGTCGCGGAGGCCCAGTCGGGCA
>JAKMDG010000409.1 GCA_022428035.1 Longimicrobiales bacterium | reverse complement strand
TCAGTCCGTGCGGCGTCCTTCAACGCGATGGTCCAGAACAGCATCCGGCTGCTGGAGCACGCATTCCGGGATCCAGAGTTCGCTGCGTTCCTGGCGCGGGCAGAGGCGGATCCCTCGGCGCTCACGGAGTCGGAGCGGGTGCGCTGGCATTCCTACATGACCGCGGTATGGCGTCATTTCGGAAACCTGCAGTACGCCAACCGCGTTGGCACGCTGGATGAGCAGATGTGGCAGGCCTACCGGGCAGACCTTAAAGAACACCTTCGCCAGACAAGCTGGGCGGAGTGGTTCCAGGCGAACCGGCATATCTTCAGCGAGACGCTTGGTCGTCAGGTGGATCTGGCGCTTGAGGAGATTGCTCAGGAAGGTCGCCGGGACTGAGCCCGCCCGCGGGTCGCCTGCCCGTGCATCACCGCCTCCACGCTGACTGTGATCGCGATTCTCGCGACGACGGTCCCGGCCTGATGGGCCTCTCATGTGCCGCCGTCGAGCCTACTGAATGACTTGATCGGGCGAGGACCGCCGGCCTAGCTTGTCACCCCGTGGTGAAACATCCGTTTCGTCGTGGTTTGTCCTCATCTCTGGCGAGCCTCCATGGCTGTCCGTTTTCGTATCCGCACACCTGCTGGCCAGGAGTTGTCGTTCGCGACGCTTGAGGTCTTCAAGGACTTCGTGCGGTCCGGCGACCTGTCGCCCGAGGACCTCGTGTACGACGCGGAGGACGGTTCGTGGTCGCCGGCTCGAGCTCACCCGATCGTACTCGATATCGAGTACGCGAAGGAGGCGGACGCCGAGGCTGCTGCGGCCGAATCTGGCGCCGAGGGTTCCGAGAAGGCGGGTCTGGGCCTGAGCCTGGCGCCTGACCAGCCTCGCTCGGCAGATGAAGAGAACGAGTCGGTCACGACGGGTCACATCGGCGAAGCTAGTGCCACCTCTGACCGGATTGCCCCCGCGGCATCGGAGAATGCCTTTGGACTGGAGCTTGCCCCTGAATCCGAAGGTACCCACGAAGAGGCGGCGCGGGCGTTCGTCGAGAAGATGGAGGCCGAGCGGGAGGCCTCGATGGACTTTGGGCTGGATTCGGGAGTCGGTGGGTTCTCGATGGACGGATCGAGCACGCTGGGAGACATGCTCACACCTGCCCCGCCTGCACCTGCACCTGCACCGTCTGCACCGGTCCCGTCCGGGCCTCCTCCTCCTCGCGCTGTCCCGCGCCCTCCTGACGCTCGGCCACCGGTATCGAAGCCTCGTGACCGTCCGCCAGAACCGACACCTGTTTCGCCCGATACCGGGGGTCTGGGTAAAGGGTTTGTCCGCCTCCTCCTGGTCATCACTGGAGTCGGCCTCGTCGGAGGCGCAGGATACTTTGGCTACCAGTCTTTCGGTGCTATCGAGGTAGTCGAGCCGGATCCTGCAGTTCCAATGGAGCCCCTTCCAGCAGGGCCAGAACCAGAGCCCCAGCCGACGCCGGAGCCGGTCATCGCACAGACGGAGATGGCGATTCGAGAGCGGTCTCAGGAGCGATTCCTGACGTCCACGCAGAACGCTCTGCGTGAGCTACTGCCGATCCCAGACAGTTGGGCGACCGGTAGCTACTTCTCGGTCCCTTCCGACCATCCCGATATCCTGGCGGTGTGGGAGGATTATCTCAGGACGATCCGTACCGTACGTGCCGCAGATGAACGCCGGTACTCGGCTGCCTTTGAGCTGGCGCTCGATGACGCGGCGATCACGGCCGATGCCCGTGCACAACGTCGGGAACGGGCCCTCGCGAATTTCGCTCTTTCGGACGAGGCGAGGTCTGCGCATTACGATCGGGTCGAGGCGCTCGCCTCAGCTGCGATTCAGAGCCACAACGCGCTGGTTGAATCCGAAGGCTTGATCCTGTTCGACCCTGGCAGCGGTGCGGCCAGTGGGACGGGGATGGGGTCGGGCGCGTTCGGACGAGATGCAGAGGCAGACCTGCTTCTTTCCCAAGTGATCGACCTGCTGTCGGGTAGTCTGGACGGGGATGGCCTCGGCCCGGGTGATGGAGTCAGTGTGAGGACCTGGGTCTGGAATGGCTTCCTGGATGCAGTAGCTCGGTGACTCTCCTGATCCGAGTTCGTTCGGTGTGAATGAGCCCGCGATCGTGCGTAGCAGCTTTTGTCCGGTGGAAGTTGGGGCCTCGGGCTTGTAGCTTGCCGTTGTCGCCGAGCGATTGCGCCACACCGAGGCATGACGACCACGACAGCCGAGAGCACGACCGCGCCCCTCTGGGCGAAGGTCATCGACCACACCCGTTGCATCGGCTGTCACGCCTGTACGACAGCCTGCAAGTCCGAGAACGAGGTCCCCTTGTCGGTGACCCGCACGTACGTGAAGTACGTGGACACGGGCTACTTCCCGAACGCGCGCCGGTCTTTTCAGGTCACGCGCTGCAATCAGTGTGAGGACCCACCGTGCGTCGCGGTGTGCCCCACTGCAGCGATGCACCGCCGGCCAGACGGCATCGTCGACTTCGACAAGTCGATCTGCATCGGCTGCAAAGCGTGCATCGCGGCCTGCCCATACGACGCGATCTTCATCAATCCCGAGGACCATTCGGCTGAGAAGTGCAACTTCTGCGCACACAGGCTCGACGTCGGCCTCGAGCCAGCGTGTGTGGTGGTGTGTCCCACTGAGGCCCTCCTCGTCGGGGACATGAACGATCCACTGTCGAAAGTCAGCCAGATCGTCCACCGCGATGCGGTCACCGTCCGCCGGCCGGAGAAAGAGACCCGACCGAAGGTGTTCTACAAGGGAGCGGATCAGGTCACACTCGACCCTCTGGCTGCGCGCCGCCCCGATGGCGGCCTCTTCATGTGGAGCGAACAGGGGGATGTCTCCCATCAGGTTCATTCCGGTCACCCCGGCCCGCACAACTCTTCCGCGGCGGCCGTCCTCAGTTATGACGTGATCCACCGCGCGCCGTGGGACTGGCGCGTGAGCGCGTACACATTTACGAAGTCCATCGCCGCCGGAGCCTATCTCGTACCGCTCGTACTGGGCTGGCTGGGCCTTATGCCGTTCACCGGAGAACTGTGGGGGCTAAAGGCGCCACTGGCCGCGATGGTGGGCCTGATGTTGACGGGTGCTCTGCTGGTGTGGGATCTGGAGCATCCTAAGCG
>JAKMDG010000368.1 GCA_022428035.1 Longimicrobiales bacterium | reverse complement strand
ACTCGCACCTGCTCGACAAGACGATGATCATCTACGGCTCGCCGATGGCAGACGGGAACCTGCATAACCACCGCCGTGCACCGTTGATCGCGCTTGGCGGCGCCAACGGAGGTCTGGAGGGCAACATGCACCTCAAGGCCCCTGATGGAACGCCGATGGCGAATGCGATGCTCAGCTTCATGCACGCGCTGGGGCACACGGACATGGAGAGCCTGGGCGACAGTACGGCAGACATGTCGCTCACCATGCCGATGTCGACCGCCCCCGCTCAGGGTTAGGAGAGCAGCCATGGGACGATCGACCCACCCCTCAGGTCTCAGGCTCCGGGCGAACGCACCGCTGGCCCTTGGCTTCACCCTGCTTCTCTGGGCCGGCGTGTCGGCGGAGTCACCGGTTGCGGACGCAGCGATGCGGGGAGACGTAGACTACGTGCGCGAGCTTCTTCGTTCCGGCGAAGACGTGAATGCGGCCCAGGGCGATGGGATGACCGCGCTCCACTGGGCGTCCGAGAACGGCAACGCCGAACTCGCTGAGATGTTGCTGTACGCGGGTGCCAACGTGGGCGCAGTTACCCGACTGGGCGACTACACCCCGCTGCACGTTGCCAGTCGAGCTGGTCGAGATGCTGTCTTGTCGGTGCTGGTCGCCTCGGGTGCGGACGTGGATGCAGTCACGGCGACTGGCGACGTCACTGCCATGCACTTTGGTGCGGCATCGGGCAATGTTGCGGTCGTCGAGGCGCTCACCGCGGCTGGTGCGGACGTGAACGCTGCCGAAACGCGGCGCGGACAGACCGCGCTGATGTTCGCTGCTTCGGCGGGCCGCACCGATGTCGTTCGAGCACTCATCGAGGCCGGTGCCGACCCGACCATGACCAGCTATGTCGTCGACATTCCTCGGGTTTCTGCCGAAGATCGGGCGGCCGGCCAGGTACGGGACGAAGTCCTGGCGGCCTTCCGTGGTGACCAGCCCCCAGGTACGTCGTGGCAGCCCTCGCCCGCCGAGGTGCAGGCGGCGGTACGTGCCGCCAATTCCGCTCGGATCACCGCTGCGGACGCTGGTCCTACCCAGAGGCGCGACGAGCCCTCACCCGATCCCGATCTCGGAGAGGTCGCGATCAGCTCGACCGACCAGCGGTCAGACGAGTACAGCAATTCGTACACAGATCTCGTGTACCGGCAGGGTGGCCTCACCGCGCTTCACCATGCCGTGAGGGAAGGGGAATCCGAGACGGTCTTCGCGTTGCTGGACGGTGGGGCGGACATCGATCAGCAGACAGCCGGTGATCTCACCAGCCCGATCTTGATGGCGGTCGTGAACGGTCACTACGACCTCGCGGTTGCTCTCCTTGGCCGAGGCGCTGATCCCAACGTGCCAAGCCACGCCAACCTCACGCCGCTGTACGCAGCCATCAACACATACTGGGCGCCCAAGGCTCGATATCCTCAACAGCAGGCATACCAGCAGCAGGAGGCGACACACCTGGATGTGATGCGTGCGATGCTGGATGCCGGTGCCGATCCGAACGTCCGGTTGTCGAAGCACCTCTGGTTCATGGAGTACACGTTCAGCCAGCTGGACGTAGACACCCGCGGAGCTACGCCATTCTGGCGGGCTGCGTACGCGCTCGATCTACCGGCCATGCGGATGCTGATCGACGCCGGTGCGGACCCGGCCGTACCGACCATGAAGGCACCGTCACGACGGTTCGCGTTCGCTCCTCCGGGTGCTGCGACTGACCCGTCGGGCCTTCCGCCCATTCCTGTTGGCGGTCCGGACGTGTATCCGGTCCATGCGGCTACAGGTCATGCCTACGGGACCGGCTTCGCTGGGGTGTCCCATCGACATGCGCCGGGCGCCTGGCTCCCGGCGGTTCAATATCTTGTTGAAGAGTTGGGTGCGGACGTAAATGCGCGTGATGCGAATGGCTTCTCACCGCTTCACTGGGCCGCGTCACGGGGCGACAACGAGGTCATCGTGTACCTGGTGGACCACGGCGCAGACGCAACGGTCCTGAGTCGGCGTGGGCACACGACGGCTGATATGGCGAACGGGCCTGTGCAGCGGATCTCGCCGTTCCCGGAGACGATCGAATTGCTCGAAAGCCTGGGTTCGAAGAACAACAACAACTGCGTGAGCTGCGAGTAGGGCCTACATCCCGCGTCGTCGCCTGAAGCGAATCGAGTCGGGCTGACGACCCAGGGCATCGAGCCCCAGCGAGTCGACGAGGTCGTCTGGGCGCACGCTCGGCATATGCATCCCGCTCACGCGATAGACCAGCGAGAGGTGGTATACGGCCTGGGCCAGACCGATTTCGTTCTCGGTCTGCCCGATCCGGCCGTCCCGGTCTCCGTCGTCACCGTACATCATGACACGAACGGTCTCAGCGAGCCGGTCTACGAGCCTCAGGGCTGAGGTGACGTCCTGCGTCGCCTGCACCTGGAGCGCCAGGGCGACGGCGTCGTCAGCGCGGGCCTGTGCGGCCTGCGCAGCTCGCAGGATGAATGGGCCGTGGAACGCCAGTGCAGGCGCCAGACTGTCCGTCACCGCGGTCATCGCCAACTCGGTGTGCATTCCGACCGCCTCCGAGGCACGCCGGAAACCGTAGCCCATACCGGCGCCCGAGGGCACATCGACAGGATCCATGGCGTGTAGGACGTTCTGCATCGCACGACGCATGCGACCCAGATCCAGCGTGTCGACTCCTGCAACCCGGACCCAGGCTGCCGCGATCTCACCCTCGATCATCGCTGTCTTGAGGAGACCCATTCGAAGAGGCGTGTCCACAAAGCCTGCGGTGACGTGCTCAAGGTGAACAAGGGCCTCCGGCGGTATGGCTGAGGTGGTCCCACCGACGTCACCACCGGGAGAATCGAGCCCGAGTGTACCCATGTCGAACGTATCCGCAGGGACCATCATGCTGTCCGCCACGATCCGAACGGAGTCCGGGTCTTGAGCATGGATGTGCCCCGGTATGGTCGCCGACGCGAGCAGAACTGCGGCAGCCATGGCGACAGGGGGCCTCACGAGATCAGCCACCGATGCCTTCGGCCTGCTTGATTAGTCCCATGTGACGGGTGGCCTGGGCGAGCCCGCCCTCACCCTCCTGCCACCCTACGCGCCCGTTCCCGTCCGTATCCGTACCATTCAGGATCGCATCGGTCAGTGCCGTAAGC
>JAKMDG010000331.1 GCA_022428035.1 Longimicrobiales bacterium | reverse complement strand
CTGCGGGACGGCGAGAAGTCCTAGCCTCAGGCTCCTTCGGTGGCCTTCGTGAGGATGTAGTAGCGCCCCACCTCCTGCAGCAGGGGGTACTCGATGGCCAGATAGTCCCACAGCCCCCCAGGAATGCTGGAAAACCCGGCGGCACGATTCACGACCACGACATTGATCTCTCGTTCGCGAAGCATCTCGATGACCTCCGGCACATTGGCATCCCCGTCGAAGAACTCGAAGAGCCTGCGGGTCGGGTTTTCCTTTTCTGTCAGGAAGTAAACGTCGGGAGCGTCGGGCGTGGCGTAGATGTATTCGCTATCGGATAATTCCTGAACCAGCTCGACCATACGGCCGTACTCGAGGGCCTCGTGGATGGGTACGTTCAGACCGCCTCGCTCGCTCATCAGCGGACGCATCTCGAAGACCGGGCGGGGGCCATGAACCCCTCCACGATTGGGTCCTATGACCAAGAATCCAGCGTAGAAGAGGCAGACGCCCATGACCACAGGACGCAGGCGAAGGCCCCCGACGACCCGTCCCACTGCGTGCGTGCTGGGCCAGCGTTCGTGGATCGCCAGGGCTACGCCCCCGGCTACAAGTACCCCGAGAGGCGCCACGTAATAGAAGTACACCCACGCGTCGTAGGGGTATCGAATCAGGTGGTGGAGAGCGACGGTCCAGCAGATGGCAAGCATGACCGGCCGGCGAGCCGAGGACTCTTCGCCGGGAGATGCGATCAGGCCGGCACTCAGGCAGACCGATAGTGGCACCAGCAATTGCAGCGAGCGCATGATCCGAATGTAGGTCTCGGGCCTCATCCCCCAGACGACGGTGCTCCCGATCACCACGACGGCGAGGCCGAGTCCCCATTGTCCCACCCTCGGAAGTCGGTTGCCGATCAGAAGGACGGCTACGGCCCCCAGGATGGACACGGTTGCAGGGATCGAAGGTACCTGCCAATTGGCGAACTCCAGCCGGAGCTGTGGCAGGATGAAGACGCCCCGGAACAGATCGTCCAGCGCTCCGGCTGACGCGTACCACAAGAGGAACGGAGCTGTGGCCACCGCGACGCCGGCCATGATTGCCATCCAGCCGCGAACGGTCTCTCGCAGCGCGCTCCAGTTGTCATCGACGGATCTCGCCTGCCATACGAGCGCTCCACCCAGACAGGCGGCAGGCAGAGCGAAGTTGACGATGGTCTCGAGGTTCAGGTTCACGGAAATCAGCAGGAGTTCCAGCAGTAACAGTGCTGCGACGGCCGAGCTGGCAAACAGAAGGAACGGGCGCGCCGGTGCGCGAGGGTGATGTTCCTTCGACGGACCTGCTGAGGCCGCCATGTGCAGGACGAAGAACAGCGCGCCGGCGACGAAGTAGAGGCCTGCGATCTTGTAGAGAATCGAAAGTCCTCCGCAGGCCCCGGCCATGAATAGCCAGCCCCAATGGCGCTTCTCGCTCCACTTCACCAGAGCCCAGAGGCCCCATGTCGCCAGGAAGAGGTTGTACCACGACGGCATGGCGGCGGGATAGTTCGGCGGACCCAGGAGCATCGCCAGGACCGTGAGGCCAGAGGCGGCGGCGGCCGAGCGGACAATGCGAAACGCGAGTGACCAGATGGTGGTGATCCAGACGGCAATCGCGCCGAGCATGACGAGACGAGGCGTCAGTAGCGTCACGCCCATAATCCGCATCGCGCCTGCGTGCATGTACTCGAGGAGGCCCGTGTACATGGCGTCAAAGTCTCGGTGTGGGATCTCGCCCTGGAGTACGCGCCACGCCGACTGGGCGATGGTCCCCTCGTCATGAGGGATCCACCCTCCGTTGAACATCTGGAAGTAGTAGATGAATGCGATTCCGCAGCCGGTCAGCGCCCAGAGTACGGTAGACTCGTTCGAGCCTCGGGGCGGCATCATGCGGGGCGATCCAGCGGTTGATGCATCAGGAATCCAGTCCAGGACGGGCCACGCCTTCCGCCAGCTGTGAGGCCGGTGGGCGCTGGCGCACCATATACCAGTCGCGGCGCTGCGCGGGCAAGGGCTTCCGCTAGTATGTTCAAGCGACTTCGCCATCGACGAAACCGAATCCGGTCCACGACATGCATCTGCCGACCGAAGGCCAGGAGGAGCGGACTGCTCAGTCGCCTCGCGTATCCGTCGCAGTGCCGTTGTACAACGAGGAGAGCAACGTAGAGGAGTTGGTGCGTCGGGTGACTCTGGTACTGGACGCTCTACCCGGCGGCCCGCACGAACTCGTGCTCGTGGATGACGGCAGTATCGATGGGACTCGTCGACTCATGGAGCAGGCGTCTGCCCGGGATGCCCGAATCGTGTCGGTCTTCCTATCACGCAACTTCGGACACCAGCCAGCGTTGTCTGCGGCACTGGACCATGTTCGGGGTGAAGTCGTCGTCCTCATGGATGGAGACCTCCAGGACCGGCCTGAGGAGATCCCTCGCTTTGTCGAGAAATTCCGAGAGGGAAACGATGTGGTCTACGCCAAGCGCGAACGTCGGAAGGAGTCCATGTGGTTGAGGGCGGCGTACTGGACCTACTACCGGATGCTCGCACGGGTGTCGAACATCAGCTTTCCGCTCGATGCCGGGGACTTCGGGCTCATGTCACGCCGGGTTGTCGATGAGATTCGACGTATCCCCGAGAGAAATCGCTACCTGCGCGGACTTCGGGTCTGGGCAGGATTCAGGCAGGTGGGCGTCTCCGTCGAACGAGATGCTCGGTACTCCGGCGAAAGCAAGTATTCGTTCTGGCGCCTCGTGGCACTCGGCCTCGATGGAGTGTTCTCCTTCTCGATCGTACCGATTCGTGCAGCCACGCTACTCGGCATGGGAGCGATGGGGCTGACACTCCTCTTCGTTCTGTACGCCATATACGCCAGGGTCGCACTCGACCGCTCGCCTCAGGGCTTCACGGCACTTCTCGTGGTCATCGCCTTTGTCTCAGGCGTACTTCTCTTCTTCCTCGGTGTCATCGGCGAGTACGTCGGGCGCATCTACGAAGAGGTCCGTGGTCGCCCTATCTACGTCGTCGAGCGAGTCGTACGCGGGGACGGTGAGTAGGGGATGGACGCCCAGTACGGTGCTCGCTACCGAGATCTGTATGAGCGACATTGGTGGTGGCGGGCCAGGGAGAGAGTCGTTCTGCGTGAACTCGATCGTCTTCGGCCAGAGGGAGGCTGGGATCGAATCCTGGACGTGGGCTGCGGAGACGGCCTGCTTCTTCCTGCACTCCGTGAATACGGTGCGCACGTGGAGGGCGTGGAGCCCGACGCGGCGTTGGTCTCTGCCAAGCGTCCACTCGATGCGCCCATTCATATCGGGCCGTTCGATGAGTCGTTCGATCCCGGGCACCGGTTCGGTCTGATTCTATTCCTCGACGTCCTCGAGCACATAGAAGACGCTGGCGCCGCGGTCGCATATGCGACCACGTTGCTCGAGCCTGGTGGGGTCATGCTCGTGACCGTTCCCGCATTCGAGCATCTCTGGACGACGCACGATGACCTCAATTTTCACGTCACCCGATACACACGTACTCGGCTGCACCAGCTTCTCGGGGCTTCTCTTCATGTCGAGCGATCACGCTACTTCTTCCACTGGGTCTATGCCGCCAAGATCGCGGTCCGGATCCGGGAGGCGATCCACCGTCCGACGCCAGAGAGTCCTGAGGTACCGGCGGATCCAGTAAATCGAGCGCTGCTGGGGCTCAGTCGGGCCGAAGAGATGCTGCTTCAGTGGCTGCCGCTGCCCTTTGGGAGTTCACTCATTGCCATCGCGCGCAAGGATCGCTGATGCGTATGATTTCCACTCAGGCTTGCTGAGCTTGATACCTCCGCTCCAACCTCACGCGGTGAGAAGAAGAGACGGCAGGGTTATGCTGTTTCGAATTGCGATGCCTGCCCTGACATCCTCGAGTCCCACCGCACGAGGCGCTGGCTTGGGCCAGCTTTTGCTGGCTCACCAGAACGATATCTGCCATGAGCACGGGAACCAGGGAGCGGTCTCTTACGTTGCGATTCACAACTGTGCCCGCATCGCCATTCAGCCGAATGTGGGTGTGTCGAAAGCGTTGGAAAAGCTGGCTGTTTCGAGCGAAGGCAGGGAGTGACCTCGTTCCGATCCTGGGGGCTGGCGATGTGGGTTTTCAGTTCTTGGGGCTGGGCGAGGCGAGGTTTACTAAATCCCTATGGAGCAGTTCCTCACGTT
>JAKMDG010000133.1 GCA_022428035.1 Longimicrobiales bacterium | reverse complement strand
GTACCGCTCGACCTGCTGATCCATGTAGATCATCTGCGCAGATTTTCGCGCGCGGATGATCTCGTCCGGCGTGACGACAGGCTGAACCTTCGCCGTCGAGCCGGTCGACACGCGCCTCATGATCTCGAGCTCTTCGGCCCCGGTCGGGTACTCGATGGAGAGCTTGAGCATGAAGCGGTCGACCTGCGCCTCTGGGAGGGGGTAGGTGCCCTCCTGCTCGATCGGGTTCTGCGTGGCGAGCACGAGGAATGGATCGTCGAGCGGGTAGCTCTCCTCACCGATCGTGACGGTGTGCTCCTGCATCGCCTCGAGGAGGGCCGACTGAACTTTGGCCGGTGACCGATTGATTTCGTCAGCCAGGATGATGTTGGCGAAGATCGGTCCCTTCTTCGTCTTGAACTCCTGATCCTTCGGATCGTAGATCAGCGTTCCGATCAGATCGGCGGGCAGCAGGTCCGGAGTGAACTGAAGCCTCCGGAACTTGGTGTCGATCGATTCCGCCAGCGTCTTCACAGTCAGGGTCTTCGCCAACCCGGGCACACCCTCCATGAGGACATGGCCATCGGCGAGCAGTCCGATCAGGAGCCGCTCTACCATACGGTCCTGCCCGACGATCACTCGGCCGACCTCATTACGGAGGCGGTCCACGAATTCGCTTTCCTGCTGGATCTTCTGCTGAATGACCTCGATGTCGAGGGTCTTCGTCTCGGTCATGTCCTCACGCTCGGTGCAACGGAAGTACAGGCGTAGTCGGCCGCGATATGGTAATGGATGCGCGAGGCCGCGGAAGGGTTGGCTGCCCAGGAAGACGCCTTCGAACGTGGGCTCGGAGCGTCCTTTTTCGGTGACACCCCTCCATCGCTCAATAACGCTAACCTCATGCTGTCAAACATGTTACGAACTCGTTGAACTTCTGGCACGCAGGCTGCTCTTAAGGATGGCGTGAGTGGACCGCTGGCGGAGAGGCCGGCAGAGCATGGGGAAGGGCCCCGGCTCTCCACCGCGAGACCGGCATGACGCCGGTCCTGACAAGGGGAGGTACGATGAACCGAGAACTGATTCTGGCCCTGACCGGCCTCACGATGATCCTGCCGTTCGATGCGGAGGCACAGCGTCGCAACCGCGGTGAAGATCGGGTGCGCGAGCGCGATAACCGAATCGAGCAGCTCGAGCCGATCCGTGCACCCGGACGCGTATACCGAGTACGCCCCCGTCACCGTGACATGCGCTCGAGGGTGGTCTACTCCAGTCACTCGAGGGCTCCGAGCTACTCCGTCGGTCATGTCTGGATGCAGGCCGACTTCGGGAACGTCCGATTCCGTGACCGCGGGATCTTCGGTCGACGCGTGGTTCTGAAGAAGAACGATCTTCGAGATCTGCTCGGTCGCCACGCGGTGAATCGAGTCAAGAACACCGCCAATCGACTGGGTATCCACGGCCCGATGCGCGGGCAGTGGGTTGGGGCACGCGGTGGAGTCCGTATCCTCGTCGTGACGGTCGACGGATTCGAGGTTGCCGAGTTCTCGGATCGGAACCGAGACGGCTTCGTCGACCAGGTCTACCTCATAGGGGAACGTCGACCCCGTCGGACGGTGAGCCGGTGGTGAGTCGGACGGATCACCCCGACGGGTAAGCCCCACGGACCAGACGGTCCGTGGGGCTTCTTCGTTCGTACAGCACCCGGGCGACTGTTTTTGCCTCGCTAACGCGGTCGGTCAGAAGCGCGCTCGGAAGAGCTCGAAGCGCAGGCCGGGGACCCAGTCCGGGCGACCGTCCTCGAGATCGATCGGTATCGCGGTAGGGATCGGCATGGGCGTACCCAGGCGCCATCCTCCATCCGAGTAGCCGAGCAGCGACAGGCCGTCACCTCCTCCCGGCGCGCTACCGCGCACACCGTCGTGGCCTCGAGTGGCGACCGTCGCGATCGCCAGACCGGTCACGCTCGATATGAGCGGAATCGCAATCAAGGCGTTGTCGCCCGGGTCCGTGAGGAGATCGATCCCCAACCCCACCAGACCACCGCCGAGTGCACCGAGGTTCATCAGCCGAACCCGAGAGCGGGACACATCATACGAGGAGCCGAGGAGTTCACCCGCGAAGAGCCCGGCGTTGCCGCCCAGAAGGCTCGCAACGAGCACACCGTCGCCATCACCCCCGTCATCGCCATTGAGGACCGCGGCCAGCATCGCACCGTAGATCGAGCCCCACGTGGACCCTCCCTGAGCCGCGCTGGAAACGCCCGACCGAACCGGATTACGCGCGATCACAGCGCCGGTCGCGATCCCGGCCAGCCCCCCCACGATCATCGCGGTGAAGACCTCTTCGGTGTTGTCGTCCGTCTCGTAGCACCCGTACTGGGAGCAGATCTCATACTGACCGATCCCGAGGACTTCCGTCCAACCGAGTCCCTGCCATGATCCCCAGATGCCACCCCAGGAGATCGCTCTCGCCTGTCCCTCCGTGTACTGCTGGCTGCGCTGTGCAGCGAGTGCGGAGAAGAGGCCAAGGGGTACGCCGGCCAACAAGCCGGCGCCGTACGCCTCGCTGTCGTTTGCGCCAAGCGCCGTCGGAACGGCAACCCCGAGCCAAAGCCCGTACAGGGTTCCGAACAGGGGCAGTTCCAGTCGACTCACTCGATCTGCACGCTCAGCACGCGGACGCGTCAGCCGCTCCAGCGCCTCATCGGCCGCGACGGTGCCAGGGTAGCGCTCCGATATGTGCAGGTACAGCGCTCGTGCGAGATCCCATTCGCCTTGCCCCTCGAACTCGACGGCAGTGCGGAGCAGCACCGCAGCTGCATCGGCCGGCGCGACCTGCGCCGAAGAAGGTGCGGGGACCGTCAGCACGGTCACAGAGGCGACCATCAGCATAAGCAGCACCCGCAAGGCGCGGGGTGCACGAATCCAATCGATCAGTGTCAGCATGATCCTTATCTACGTGTGCCGGCCCAGAAGAGTTGCGCGGCCCACACCCCTCCGGCTTCGGTCCCGCACCCATATACTTCCCTTCCTCATTCGACGATCGACCTCAGCCGCCTGTGACAGCGTGACCACCCACTCCTCCGACGTCGTCGTGATCGGCGCAGGCATCAACGGTGCCTCGTGTGCCTGGCACCTGGCTGATCGCGGCCTCTCTGTCACGGTCGTCGAGAGAGACGCCGGACCCGCGATGGGATCCACCGGCAAGAGCGCCGCCGGTGTTCGCGTGCAGTTCACGACCGCGCCGAACATTCGTCTATCGCTCTACTCCCTCCCGATCTTTCGGACCTTCGAGGAGCGCTTCGGCAGGGATATCGGATATCGCGATATCGGGTACCTCCTCCTGGTGCCCGAGGAGCGCTGGGAGACGCACCTCGCATCGGTCCGACTCCAGCACGAG
Organism: Longimicrobiales bacterium; assembly: GCA_022428035.1. Taxonomy (GTDB): domain Bacteria; phylum Gemmatimonadota; class Gemmatimonadetes; order Longimicrobiales; family Gaopeijiaceae; genus UBA2589. The sequence goes on along the minus strand of JAKMDG010000133.1, from coordinate 2,156 downwards.
CTCGGAGCGCCGGTCGACGTCCTCGATCCGGTCGAGGCGCAGCGTTACGCCCCGTTCGCGACCGACGGCCTGGCCGGTGCGACCTATGGACCCTGGGACGGAATCATCGATCCGCACATGGCATGCCTCGCATGGGTTGAGATGGCGAAGGAGCTGGGTGTCGACTTCCGTATGAACACGCCCGTGACGGGTCTGCGCCCCGCAGGAGAGGGATGGCTGGTCGAAAGCGGCGCGGAACGATTCTCGTGTCGCTGGATCGTCAACGCCGCCGGCGCGTGGTCGGGCGCGATCGGCACCCAGGCAGGCCTGGAGGTCCCGGTGGGACCGAAGCGCATCCAGATCTTCCTTTCCGCGCCCATCGATGACGAGCGGACATATCCGCTGACCATCGACCTTTCTACGGGTGTCTACGTCCGCTCCGAGCTGGACCGCGTTCTTCTCGGGCTCGACAATCTCGACCAGGCTTTCGGGTTCACCGAAGGGGTCGATCAGGAGTGGCTCGAACACGTCCTGCTGACCGGTGTCGATCGTTTCCCATGGTGGGAGGAGATGGGAATCGACATGGGCGGAAGCTGGTGGGGATACTACGGAGTGAGCCCCGACAACAGTCCGATCATCGGTCCGAACCCGGGGGCAGACGGGTGGATCGATGCCTGCGGCTTCTCGGGGCACGGCATCATGCACGCGCCGGCAACCGGGGTCGCGGTGGCAGAGATGATCGCCGACGGCCACACTAGCACCGTCAACGTGGATCACTTCCGACACTCACGCTTCGGCGAAGACGTGCCGGTCGAGTCCAACATCTTCTAGACGGACAGGTTCTGCGGGATGGACACCTTCCTCCTCTTCTTCGAGCAAATGCCGACCTGGCAGAGGCTCCTCTGGGTGATGACCTGTCTGGGTCTCAGCTGGGTTCTGGAAGGCAGCCTGCCGCTCGTGCAGCTCACGTACCGGAAGTGGAAGCACGCAGGAGCGAATTTCGTCTTCCTCGGCACCACGCTCGCCATCAACGCCGCATTCTCTGCCCTCTCGATCGGCGCCGTCGCGTGGACGGCGGCCTCTGGATTCGGGCTTCTGTACCTCTTCGAGCTTCCGGTCCTTGCCGAGATGCTCATCGCAATCGTGGTGCTGGATCTGACCGCACAGTATTTCGCGCATTGGTTGCTGCATAAGGTGAAATTCCTGTGGCGCTTCCACGTTGTGCATCACAGCGATACCAAAGTCGACGCAACGACGGGGACTCGGCTGCATCCAGGTGACTTCGCTGTGCGTGAGATGATCGCGCTGGGCGCTCTGGTCGCGACCGGGGCACCTCTTGCCTTCTATGTCGTGTACCGTCTGACCACGATCCTCTTCACCTTCCTCACGCACGCGAACATCTCACCGCCGCGATGGTTGGACGCGTCACTGAGCCTCGTCTTCGTTACGCCCAACATGCACAAGTTCCACCATCACTTCGAGCGGCCGTGGACCGACACGAACTACGGTGGAATCCTGTCGATCTGGGACCGCGTGTTCGGGACATTCGTCTACGGTGACCCACTCGACGTTGTGTACGGCGTGGATGTCGCTGATCCCACCTTCGATGAAGACGTCGGTCACCAGATGAAGCTGCCGTTCCAGAGGGGAGCCGGGCTGGATCGTGAATAGCCGGGGCCTCTGGGCGGAGAGCCGGCAACCCGCACTCCGACTCGTGGGCCTCACTGCCCTGGTGGTCACCCTGACGGCCTGCGAGCCCGCGTTCGTCGTCGAGGAAGCGACGGTTGCCGAGATCCATCAGGCCATGACAGAGGGCCGGATCACGGCCGAGGCGCTGGTACAGCACTACCTCGACCGCATCGAGGCATACGACAAGCAGGGACCATCGATCAACTCACTGATCACGGTCAGCCTGACCGCGCTCGATCGTGCCCGGACACTCGATGCGGCATTGGCGTCCAGCGGCCTGACGGGGCCGCTTCACGGTATCCCCGTGATCGTCAAGGACAACTACGACACGTACGACTTACCAACCACGAACGGCATCCTCGCACTCAAGCATGCGGTCCCACCCGACGACGCGTATCACGTCGCCCGATTGCGCGACGCCGGCGCGATCATCCTCGCGAAGTCCAACCTCGCCGAGTTCGCGACGAGCGGCGCCTATTCGGTATCGT
>JAKMDG010000311.1 GCA_022428035.1 Longimicrobiales bacterium | reverse complement strand
GACTACCGGTCTCCGTGACCGGGGCGGGCGTGGGGGTGGAGGAGGAGATTCATGAACTCCAGGTCCTGCTCCGCTGCATGATCGACCCGACCAACCCAGTGCAGGTCGTGGCAGCGCTCACCGGGCTCTTCTTTGGACTCGACTACGAGAAGCTCACGGCTCACCGTCTCGGTGGTGGTGGATTCGACGCGATGTGGCCCGGTGCCGATGGGCACCCCGAGGTCGTGGCCGCCATGAGACGTCTTCATGCGTGGTGGCGTGTTTCGGTCGTAGAGCCTGCGGACATATTTGTCGGTCGGGTTGCGAGCGAACTCGGCCTTCTGCCCTACGCCGCCGCCGGTGATCTCGGGTCTCTGCGGGCGGGCGCGCTGCTGTACGCACTCGACTCGGTCCGTGCCTCAGCTTTGTCCGGGGACACCTCTCTGCCGGGTGCGCTGGAGGCGCTGCAGGCGGCGCTCGATCTGCGCGAGGCCGAGGCCCCGCTGGAGCCCGGACGACCGGATGCCGTGCGCTTGATGAACCTGCACCAGGCGAAGGGGCTTGAGGGGACCGTCGTCATTCTGGCCGACCCCACTCCCCGCTCGTCGAGGCGTCCCAGGCTCCACATGGCACGGACGGAGGAAGGTGAAGCACGGGCGTATCTGCGTGTGGCGGGCGCTGCAGGAGTCCGGTCCAGCCAGGATCTGGCTCGGCCGATAGGATGGGCGGGCCACGAGGCGCGCGAGCAGAGATTCGAAGATGCCGAGGACGTTCGCCTGCTTTACGTCGCGGTCACGAGGGCGCGGGAAGAGCTGGTCATCGCGCGTTGGCCCGCGAAGAAGCGTTCAGCCTGGGAACCGCTGCACACGTGGCTGGCCGATTCGGCCCATGCCACCGTACTCGAGCTCGAGGCGCGGGAGTCGGGCGAGCGGGAGACGCTGGAGCTTACCTCAGAGGAGGCCCGGTCACGTATCGCCGAGGCCAGGGCCAACATTGCGGCGCGAACGCGTCCATCGTTCCTGCATGAGACGGTGACCAGTCTCACGAAAGAACGGATGGCTGTCGCCAATGTGAGCGGGCCTACCGGGCCGGACTCATCAGGCGGTCGGAATGCCGGGGTCGGGCAGCAGTCGGCCCAGGAGGAGCGAACTTCGGCGTCGGACCTCCGCGGCTACTCGTGGGGGAGCGCTGTGCACGGTGCTCTCGCGTATGCGGCTACCAGCGAATCCGAGGTCGATCTGCAGGGCGTGTGTCGGAACCTGCTCGTCGAGCATGGTCGGCCGCTCGATGATCACGGTGAGCCGAACGAACTGCGTGAACTCATCGGCCTCGTCCGTGCGGTGCAGTCATCGCGACTATGGACCCGGGCGCAGGATGCGAAGCGCATGCTGACCGAGATCTCGTTCGCGGTGCCCGGACTGACCGACGCTCCTCCCGAGCCGGCTCCGGAGGCCGAGACGGTGACGAAGACCTCGGTGGGTCGCAGGCAGCTCGATCTTTTTGGCGCCGAGACCATGGACCATGCCGAGCCTGTCGACCATGCCGAGCCTGGTGAGGTGACAGAGGATGATGGCGCGGTGGGGGACGACCGAGATCCGGCAGGAGCGGTTGAGCCTACCATGGTCCTGGAGGGTGTGATCGATCTCGCCTTCCGTGAGCGAGGCGGCTGGGTCATCGCCGACTACAAGACGGACATCGGAACCGATCCTGACTTTCCCGTGCGAGAGGCCGCGTACCGGCGTCAGGTCGATCTGTATGCAGAGGCGTGGGCACGGCTGACCGGTGAGCCGGTGAAGGAGCGCGTACTCTTCTTTACAGCGCAGGACCGAGTGGAGCAGTGGTAACGGCTCCAGAAGCTTGTCTTATGCCGCGCTACTGGCGGCTCGTCCTGAGCTCGAGTGCGCGCCCCTGATAATCACGCGGGTCGACCTCCTCGACTCGAGTGACGATGCGCCGACCTCCGCCGGGCACGATCACCTCCACGTCCACACGCTGTCCGCCGGGTATACCGAAGTGTACCGGGAGATCGGACTGGGCGTCGTAGCCGGATCCCGAGTCGACACGACGGGTGCCGAGTAGCTCACGACTTCCGGCTTCGTAGATCCGGACCTCAGCGCCGGCCCGCGTGCTCCGTCCGTCCGCGTCGAGAACCCGGACCTGTAGCGAGTGCCACGAGAACTCGGGCCGCAAGAGATTCTGGAGGAGACTGTGTGTCCCGTCTTCGGCCGCGCCTGCCAGGGCCAGGTCCAGATCCCCGTCGAGGTCGAAGTCGACCCAGGTCGCTCCGTGGCTGGCGTTCCTGTCGAGGATCTCGGCGGGGGTCACGTCCTTAAAGACTGGATCACCTTCCCGACGCATCAGCCAATCCCGGTAGTGGGTCTCTCCGCCGACCGTCCCGTTCACGAACAGGTCGATCGAGCCGTCGTGGTCGAAGTCTGCCCAAGCACAGGTGTCGTATCTTGATGGATTCGCGACGCCCAGCGCCTCAGCGCGATTCACCCAGCCGCCGTCCGTGTACTCGAGGAGTCCATTGGCGCCGTAGTTGGCGAAGAAGAGGTCGAAGTCTCCGTCCGTGTCGTAGTCGATGGAGCAGGGGCGCACCGATCCTTCCGCCTCGTCGCCGATCGCGCGTCCACCTCCCCGGACGACGTCATCCCCGGACTCCCTGAAGCCCGTCGGGCTGCCTTGATAGAGTCCGTTCGCATCTCCGTTCATGTTGGCGACGATGGCATCAAGCCAGCCGTCTCCGTCATCGAACCAGACCGCGCCGACAGTTCGTCTCGGGTCACCCAGTCCAAGCTCGACGGCCTGGTCGGTGAACTGGCCCTCATCCTGGATGAAGAGGCGGTTCGGTCCGTCCCGCATGCCGAGATAGAGGTCCAGATCACCGTCGGCGTCCGTATCGATCCAGGCGGCCTGCCGGGTCGTGCCGGCATCGAGTTGCAGTCCGACCTCGGCCGAGATTTCAGTGAATCCGCCCGCGTCGTTTCGCCACAGCGCAGTCACGGGCGCCTCGCCGGCGAATCCGAGCAGGAGGTCGGGGTCACCGTCCGCGTCGAAGTCGCCCCATGCCGAGGTTCGGACTGACCGCTCTACCAGCAGACCGACCTCCGCAGCGATGTCCGCGAAGCCGTCGATCCCGTCGTTTCGGTAGAGTCGGCTCGGCGTGCCGTTGAAGCCGACGAAACGGTCGGGGTCGCCGTCCTGATCGACGTCGGCCCAGGCGTCGGTGAGCGCGCCACCGTCCGCGAACAACTCTTCGGCGAAGGGTGCAAAGCGGACAGGCTGAGGCTCCTGCGGGCGGTCGCAGGCCGCCAGGACGAGCAGGCAAGAGCCGATAGACCACCGAGATATGTGCCGCATCAGATGCTCACTGAATATAGAGAGTCCGGCCGCAGGTCAGCGGCCGTTCGGGCGCTCATACAACACCACACCATCCACGATCGTCATGTCCACGCCGACCTCGAGGATCCGCTCGGGATCCGTCTCGAGAATGTTCTCGGAGAGTACGACCAGGTCGGCGAGCATCCCCGGTTCCAGCGTACCCTTCTCGTTCTCCTCGAATGT
>JAKMDG010000295.1 GCA_022428035.1 Longimicrobiales bacterium | reverse complement strand
CCGGGGTCCGAGGCAGCTCAAGCACTCCAGGTCCTGTCGTCAATGTGGACCGAGGAGTCCGGCTCGGCGACCGTCACGGGCGTGCAGCGCTGACTCTGAACGAGATACCGGGCTGCTTGTCCCAAGTCGCCGCCGATCCCGATATCTTGCGTGGCCCTGACCGCTTCGCTGCCGGTCGAGCTGTCTGCCGACGATCTCGAGATTTGATCCATGCCCCAATTCACGTGCACGGTGTGCGCAGAGCCGTTCAACGTCCCGGCCGCTGCCCTCGAGAAATTCCCCGGCTGGCAGCCTAAGTACTGCCGTGAGCACTCACCGAATAGGAAGAGCGGATCGACGAAGGCCGGTAAGAAGCCAGCGAAGAAGCGGGCTGCCTCGAAAAAGCGGGGAAGCAGCTCATCCCGCGAAGAGAACTTCACCCGAGCCCAGGTCCTCGAGAAGTACACGGAGGGCCCGGGCACGGGCGTATTCACGGATGGCAGCAGTCACCCGAATCCAGGTCCCGGCGGGTGGGGTTTCGTGTGGGTGACGAACGGTGAGATCCAGCACGAAGGACACGGGGCCGCTGCAGGAGAGACCACGAACAACCGCATGGAGTTGACCGCTCTGATCGAGGCTTTTCGGGCCCTGCCAGAGGATGCGTCAGTCACCGTATTCTCCGATAGCCAGCTGTGCGTAAATACGATTACACAGTGGGCACCCAAGTGGGAGGCGGCGGGCTGGACCAGGAAGAGCGGGCCTCTGAAGAACCTCGACCTGGTCAAGGAGTTACTGAGGCTCTATCGAGCGCATCCCGGTTGCTCTCTCCAATGGATGCGCGCACATGACGGCTCACTCTGGAACGAGTACGCGGATTCACTGGCGTCGGCATGGCGTCGGGAGGAGGTGTAGCCCTCTACTTCCCGCTCATGAGCGGGACCCCCTTATCACCGCCGCTCCCGCCTCCCACAGGTGCTTTACTCTGCGATCAGGCGTCTACACCGAAAGCGATCTTCACAGTCGTCTTATAGGTGTGGATCTTGCCGTCCTGAACCTGGGCCGTCATGGCACCGACCTGCACGCCGGTGATGTGCTTGATGCTCTTACTCGCGACCCTGACCGCCGCGTCCGCGGGCTCGGCCCATCCATCGGTTGAGCTACCTACGATCTCGATGACTTTTGCAACGTCGTGCTGTGACATAATTCCACCTCATTCAGTGTAATGGCTGGTTGTGGGGAGCCACGCGTCGGTGCGCGTCTCCCAGAAAAGTGTCGCTGTCAGTCCTGCGGGATGCGCAGCACCTGCCCGGGGTAAATCAGGTTGGGATCGGTGAGCATCGGCGTGTTCGCCTCGAAGATCTCCTTGTAGCGACCTGCGGCGCCGAGCTGTTCTTTGGCAATCCCGCCCAGCGTGTCACCGCTTTTCACGGTGTAGAACACCGCCTCGGGCGCCGGCTCGACGACTTCCATCCTGTCGTCGACCGCCTCCACACCTGCGCAGTTACCGGTGGCGAGAATGGTATTCTCCTTCACCTTCTGGCTGGGGGCGGTACCCCATACGGTCGCGACCCCGTCATCGTACTCCACCTTCGGGTTCTCGATGCCCAGGTCCATCTGCATGACGAAGCGGAGCAGCTTGTTGCCCTCGCGCAGCTCCATCAGCTCTTCGTCCTTGGCGGCCTCGGCCGCGGTCTCGGACGGTGAGTCGCCCAGCCCGACCATGGTCGAATGGTTGCCGCGGTCCCATGGCGAGGGCGCATTAATGGCGAGCAGCTCGGTCTGCGGCGGACCCTGGGGGGGTGCGATGTGGGGCGGATGCTCGAAGATGCACAGGTGGCAGAGGATGGGCCGCACGACGGCGGGATGCCGGAGGCCGGCGTTGGGATCGCTGTGCGGGACTGCTCAATCTGTCTCTCGACACAGCACCTCGAACGCCTTTCAACGCCCTAGCCGCTCCAGAGCCTCAGCGGCGGTCGAGTTCCCAGCGGCAGCCGCCTTTTCGTACCAGGCGCGAGCGGTCTCGAGGCTCTGCGGAATACCGCGGCCCGCCTCGTAGGCCTCACCTAACCTGAGTGCTGGGATCACATCTCCGGCCCGGGCCGCCCGCAG
>JAKMDG010000290.1 GCA_022428035.1 Longimicrobiales bacterium | reverse complement strand
ACCTCGGGCAGCGCATGACCGATGCGGAGGACGCAATCGCCCGGCTGGGGACAGCGTTCCAGATCGTCGACGACCTCACGGATTTCGAGTTCGACGTGGGGCGCCGGTCTCACAATCTTCTCGTATCCGAGATCCACCACGGCGGTACCGACGATGAGCGTGCGGCACTCTCGGGCATGTGGAGAGGTGGCCCTGTCCCGGAGGGTGCAGTGGAAGGGCTCTTCGCTAGCTCAGCGAGGGCCGTCCTCGAACGAGCGTATGTCGAGGCTCGAGCGTCCTTTGCCGTGCTGCACCAGCTCGGTCACTGGTTCGACCCTGACTTGGCCGAGGATGTCGTCCATGCGATCGTCGGCCTCGAAGGGGTCACGCGCATGGAGGCGCTGAGCTCGGAGGCCTAGGATGCGCTGCCTGGAACCCATCTACGTGTGGGGCGCCGGGGCGATGGGCGGCTCGATCGGGGCGTGGCTCGTCCGTGCCGGGCACGAGGTGATCTTCGTTGACGCAGACGAGGCGCACGTGGAGGCGATCCGTCGGGACGGTCTCCGCATCACAGGGCCTGTAGCGGACTTCACCGTTCGTGCGCCGTGCCTTCACCCCGAGGAGGTAGGGCAGGGCATCGAGACGGTCCTCCTGTGCGTGAAGGCTCATCATACCGAGTCGGCTCTCGACGATCTCGGGCACGTACTCCACGCGCAGGGCTTCGTCGTGTCGGTGCAGAACGGACTCAACGAGCGGGTCATCGCGGACCGAGTCGGAGCGGAGCGAACGGTGGGATGCTTCGTGAACTTTGGCGCGGACGTCACGGGTCCGGGCATCGTGATGCGAGGGAACAGGGGCGCGTGCGTGGTCGGAGAACTCGACGGGAGCCTTGGTTCGCGGATCCACACGATCCACACGCTCTTTCGGGAATTCGAACCGAACGCCGTGCTTACGGCCAACATCTGGGGCTACCTCTGGGGCAAGCTTGCGTACGGATCCATGCTGTTCGCGACCGCGCTTGCCGAGGCATCCATCGCTGACGTGCTGGATTCGCAGAAACACCGGCCGTGCCTGATCGGGCTGGCTCGTGAAGCCATGTCCGTCGCTGCTGCCCAGGACGTCCAACCGGAAGCGTTCGATGGATTTGATCCGGCTGCGTTCACGGGTGAGGCGCACGACATCGATGCGCACGCCAGCCTGGACGCCCTCGCGCACTTCAACCGAGGATCGGGAAAGACGCACAGCGGTGTGTGGCGTGATCTGGCCGTGCGAAAGCGTCAGACCGAGGTCGACGCCCAGATCGCCCCGATTGCGCGCCTGGGCAGCGAATTGGGCGTTGCGGTACCCCTCACCTCGAGGTTGGTGGACCTGATCCATGATGTTGAAGAGGGGCGGCGTGTTCAGGGATGGGACGCGCTGGATGCGCTCTCCACCAGCCAGTAACCAGCTGCGGGGCTGTCGGGCGGTACGGAGGGACCGCGGAGTCCCGGAAGGCTCCCGCGCGAGGTCAAGTCCGCAGCCGGTCCGCGCTCTGGTGGAGCTCGGATCGCGATCACTGAGGTGTTCGCCGTGCACGCCAGCGCCGGGCTGTACCCGAGGCCTGCCAGGCTGCGAGGTCACGGGAGAATCGCCGGCTGCTGACTCTTGACTTTACGAGGGGAGCGTCGAGCTTTTGGGGCTGTTAGCACTCCATCAATCTGAGTGCTAATACACTCAGATGTACCCAATCACGACTGACCGAAGCACTCAGGAGGAAATTCCGAATGGCAAAGGCAGCTGCAGTAAAGGTTACGCCGCTCGCGGACCGCGTCGTGGTGAAGCCGCTGGAGGAAGCCGAGCAGATGCGCGGTGGCCTCTACATTCCCGATACGGCAAAAGAAAAGCCGTCTCAGGGTGAGGTCGTGGCCGTTGGCCCCGGCAAACTTTCCGATGAGGGCGCTCGCCTCGAGATGGATGTCTCGGTCGGCGACAAGGTTCTCTACGGCAAGTACAGCGGCACGGATGTCACGCTGGAAGGTGAGGAGTACCTCATCCTCCGCGAGACCGACATCCTCGCCATCACTTCGTAACGCGTTCGCAATCGACTAGGAGAAACGAATCATGGCAGGTAAAGAGCTCGGATTCGACGTCGAGGCGCGCGCGCGTCTCAAGTTGGGCGTCGACAAGCTGGCTTCTGCGGTCAAGGTGACCCTCGGCCCCAAGGGCCGGAACGTGGTCCTCGATCGGAAGTTCGGTTCACCCACGGTGACCAAGGACGGCGTGTCCGTCGCCAAGGAGATCGAACTGGAAGACCCCGTGGAGAACATGGGTGCCCAGATGGTCAAGGAAGTCGCCACCAAGACGTCCGACGTCGCCGGTGACGGTACCACGACCGCTACGGTGCTGGCCCAGGCCATCTTCGGTGAAGGCCTCAAGAACGTCACCGCCGGTACGAACCCGATGGGTATCCGCCGCGGGATCGACAAGGGCGTGGAGGCCGTCGTGGCTGAGCTTCACGCGCTCTCCACGGAGACTAAGGACAAGAAGCACATTGCGCAGGTTGGTGCGATTTCGGCGAACAACAACGCCGAGATCGGTGAGCTGATTTCCGACGCAATGGAGAAGGTCGGCAAGGACGGTGTCATCACGGTCGAAGAGGCTCGTGGCCTCGAGACGACACTGGACACCGTCGACGGCATGCAGTTCGACCGCGGCTATCTCTCCCCGTACTTCGTGACGGATCCGGAGCGGATGGAAGCGGTTCTCGAGGATCCGATGATCCTCATTCACGACAAGAAGATCGGCTCGATGAAGGACATGTTGCCGATCCTCGAGAAGGTTGCTCAGACGGGCCGCCCGCTCCTGATCGTGTCCGAGGACGTGGAAGGTGAGGCGCTCGCGACGCTCGTCGTGAACAAGCTCCGCGGTACGCTCAAGGTTGCCGCGGTCAAGGCGCCGGGCTTCGGCGATCGCCGCAAGGCCATGCTCCAGGACATTGCGGTCCTGACCGGCGGCCAGGTGATTTCCGAGGAAGTCGGCTTCAAGCTCGAGAACACGGTCGCCAGCGACCTGGGCTCGGCGAAGCGTGTCGTCATTGACAAGGACAACACGACTGTCATCGACGGTGCCGGTGAAGCCGACAACATCAAGGGCCGCATCGAGGAGATCCGTGTCGCGATCGACAAGAGCACGTCGGACTACGACCGTGAGAAGCTCCAGGAGCGCCTCGCGAAGCTCGCCGGTGGCGTTGCAGTGATCAACGTGGGTGCCGCGACTGAGACCGAGATGAAAGAGAAGAAGGCTCTCGTCGAGGATGCCCTGCATGCTACTCGTGCTGCGGTCGAAGAGGGTATCGTCCCGGGTGGTGGTGTTGCGCTGCTCCGTGCGCAGGGAACGCTCGCCGAGATGAAGCTCGATCGTGAAGACGAGCAGATCGGTGTCCAGATCCTGTACCGGGCGCTCGAGCACCCCATCCGCCAGATCGCGGCCAACGCGGGCGTCGAGGGCAGCATCGTCGTCGCCACGGTCCGCGACGGAAAGGGCTCGTTCGGCTACAACGCTCAGACGGACGAGTACGAGGACATGCTGAAGGCAGGCGTCATCGATCCGACGAAGGTGGTGCGCTCCGCGCTCCAGAACGCCGCGTCGATCGCAGGCTTGCTCCTCACGACGGAAGCCGTCGTTGTGGACATGCCGGAGCCCGAGGGTGCCGGTGGCGGCGGTATGCCGGAC
>JAKMDG010000279.1 GCA_022428035.1 Longimicrobiales bacterium | reverse complement strand
TGGTTTCGGTTGACGCGTCGTGGAGATGCGGTATAATTTCGGCCTCCTTTTTGTCCAGAAACCCTGAGGAACCGTTGATCATCAATGGGTTCCGGGGCAGTCGGACGACGACCAGGGGCTAGAGTTTTGGGCAACGCGTTGCAGCTGGACAACGAGAAGCAGCTGCTGAAGCAGTACTACGCCGGGCAGCAGATGGAGTCTCCGAACGGAGGCTTCCTGATCCGCCTGGGTATTCGCCCTCAGGACGAGGGGAACGCGATCGCGATCTTCGAGTGTAACGTCTCCTGGATCCGTTACGAGATCACGATCCCCAAGGCGACGCGCACGGAGCGGAAGAAGGTCAAAGACGCCCTCGCGGAGGATGGAGACCTGGTATGCCCTCGGCACGGATCGAATGCTCGACTCTCGCGTGCCGGCCGGAACCTCGTCTGCAGAGATTGTGGCATCGCGTACGCGAAGGTCTGACCCACAGTCCCGGTCAGCTGGCCGTTCTGGTGGTGGTACGCCCCGATTCCGCACGTTAGTTTTGGCCTCGTAAAGCACGGCGTGCGACCATCCGCGGCCCGATACGGAGCCTAGTAGATGCCCGAAGGGTTCCTCTCCTCCGAGGAATACGATGAGGAGGCGCACCAGCTCTACAACGACGGTGACTACGACGCGGCTCTCGAGATGCTGAAAGAGGGTCTCTCTGTCTATCCCAACGCCGTAGAGCTCTATGTCGGTCTCGGGTATGCCCGACTTGCACGCGAGGAATATGCCTGGGCGAGACATGCGTTCGAGCGTGCTGTAGTCCTCGATGCGTCACACGAAGATGCGCTCGTTGGACTGGGGGAAACGCTTCTCCGTTTCGGTGAGCGGGCCGAGGCGCTTCGCCTTTTCAATGAAGTGGCGTCGATGGGCTTCGATGACGACATCGAACTCATGCTAACGATCGGAAGAGCGCTCTATCGGGCGGCAATGTATGCCGAGTGCCGGGACGTTTTCGCCAAGGCGGCGGCGAGTCGCCCGGACTCGGCCGAGGCTGCTGCGTCGCTGGGTTACGCCCTGCACCGTCTGGGTGACGACGTGGGCTCGGGTCGGCAGGTACGGCGCGCGCTCCGCCTGAACCCCGACCTGCACGAAGCTCGGATCTATCTCGGTCACCTGCTCTACGACCGCGGTGACTGGGAGGGCTCCCTGCGCGAGCTCGAGCGCGTCCCGCCGCAGGAGCACTGGGATCCGCTCGCCGTCTGGAGGCTCATGGAGCTCAAGCGAACGCTCTGGCACCTGGAGTCCGGAGATGCCCGCCTGGCTCCGTGGGAGGAAAGACTGCAGGAACTGGAGCAGCTGGAAGACCCCATCGATCGCCTGCTCGCCGACGTCGAGAGCCGGATGGGCGCGGGGGAGCCAGACAACTATTTTGATCCGAGTCAGCTCGAATTGTTCGAGCGAAAAGGGGACGGCGCGGAAGTATCGCAGGTGATCCGGCTTGCCGATGGGCACCTCTTGCGCGGAAACTGGAGAGAAATCGTCCGGCAGATGCGCGATCAGGCGGGCTTTGGGCACGAGTCGGTGCAGGATTACATGCGACGACTCGCGGAACGTTGGCTTGAGCAGGCTGGGGAGAAGATCCCGAGTTCCGATCCGGAGTCTTTCCTTCGCGCTGCGGTTGAAGCCGGACTCATCCGTCTGGAAGTCGAGGAGTAGTGCCCGTGTCGAATCAGATCCTGGAGCGGTTCCACAGAGCCCTCATCGAGGAAATCCAGACCCATCGTCCGGAGTATCTGACAGGCCCGTTCACTGTCGCCGAGATCTATCAGAGCCTCGTCCCGTATGGATCTCACCGTGACCGGATCGGGGTCGAGATGAACGGTGATTACGAGGATGCGCTCGTGCGGCTCCTTGCTGGTGAGGGTGGGTACCTCGTGCTGGACTCGGATGTCGCCCTCCAGGCATTGCGGGAGGAGTTGAAGCGCGTCAACCCGAATACCGGGTTCTATCGGGAGTTCGCGGCTGTCGATGTCCGCCTGAATCAGGCCTATCTGGACCTGTCGGACGCGGCGAGGAACCAGCTC
>JAKMDG010000274.1 GCA_022428035.1 Longimicrobiales bacterium | reverse complement strand
CGCTCTCAGAGGAACTGAAAGGGGGCAGGAAGGCCTGCCGACTCACCTCTGCGGATCCATGGGGAGAACCATGCTCGCCCGGGCACCGGTATTCCTGCCGATTTTCGAGCTCGAGAGTACCCCCGTGGCCCTCGGCGATCTGGTGAGAGAGGACGAATCCGATCCGTGAGCCGCCCTGCTTGGTCGTATCGAACGGGACGAAGAGGTTGCCCGTATCTGAAAGTCCGGGTCCCTCGTCCTCGATCAGCAGGTGCCCCCCACTCCTGGGAGACCCATCGCAGAGTGACCCCGGCCCCGTCGGTCTCGAGTGTCGCATCCACTGCGTTCCGCACGAGGTTGATGAGCGCTTGCTCAAGCTGATCGGGGTCGGCTTGGATGACCGCGTCCTTGCCCTCGAGGACCTCGACCGGACGCCTCGTCTCAAGGTCCTCACCGACCTCCTCCGGGAGCTCACTACGCGCCAGCATGCTCTCGAGACTCCCCGCCATGGACTTGATCGGAGCAAGGGAATTGTTGATCTCGTGAGAGAGCACCCGGATGATGCATTTCCATGCCTGAGGCTCTTCCTCGCGTAGCGCCCGGCTCAAGTGCGAGAGCGCCAAGAGCGCTAACTCGAGGATGAGGGCCAGTGGGCCGCTGCCGATCATCCCTCTGCTCACCAAACCGGTCGTGTTCGACCGAAGCCGGCGGGCTGCTCACTGGCCTATCCCCTCACATCCACTCACCCTCCGGCCGAACACAACCCTTGGCCTGGTTGACGATTCTTGGAGGACGAGTCGTGCCAGGACTATTCAGAGCCCCTAGTGCATTTCCTAGCAGTTGTTTACGCTGTTTTGCTCATGTGGCTTAAGACACATGACAGCGTGTGCTTGCGCGACCGCTGGTCCCAGAAGCGAACACGCTCACGAAGGACCGGGTGACGCGCCTCGGGACGCGAGAATGACCTGACGCGCCTATGTTGGCGCTCTTGCCCCACCCTTCTTACAGCCCTCACCATGACCCACCACGTCTCCCCCTGGCTCGCCGTTCTCGCGCTGCTCCTCTGCGCGTCCCCCGGTTCGGCGCAGACCCCGCCCGAGACACCCTGTTCAGCCGAGGCCCATCGACACTTCGATTTCTGGGAGGGGCGCTGGGTCGTCCGATCAGCAAATGGACCCCTCGCCGGTCACAACACCCTCTCCGTAATCCTGGGCGCGTGCGTCCTGCGTGAGCACTACACGACGCCGTCGGGCTATGAGGGCCAGAGCCTGAATGTCTATGACGCATCACGTGGCGTATGGCATCAGACCTGGACCGACAACCAGGGACTCCTGCTCCTGCTCGAAGGTGGCTACGAGGGTGACGCCATGGTCATGCACGGCGAGACGACCAGTCAGGACGGAGCAATGACACTCAACCGCATAACCTGGTCTAGACTGGACGCCTCAGGAAATCTGGTCCGTCAGCACTGGGAGATCTCTTCGGACGCGGGTCAGACCTGGTCGACATCCTTTGACGGGCGCTACCTGCGTCAGAGCAGCGGCGTCGACTGGGACGTACTCATCAGGGGCGGAACGGTCGTAAACGGCACGGGCCAACCCGGATTTGCCGGCGATGTCGCCGTGCGAGGTGATCGGATTGTCCGGGTTTCCCGCACGCCCCTCGACACGACCAGGGCTGGCAGGCTCATCGACGCCACCGGCAAGGTCGTAAGCCCTGGCTTCGTGGACATCCACACCCATCTGGATCCGCTGCTGCGTCTGCCCGGTGGAGAGAGCCACGTACGCCAGGGGGTTACCACTGCGCTGGGCGGACCCGACGGAAGCGCACCGTGGCCGCTCGACACCTACCAGAACGAGGCGCAGGAACTCGGACTCGGGTTGAATGTCGGTTTTCTGGTCGGCCACAACACCGTACGTCGGGAGGTCATGGGGTTGGCTGACCGCGGTCCAACGAGAGCCGAGCTACGCCGTATGGAGGAGATGGTCGCACAGGGTATGGACGAAGGCGCCTGGGGCATCTCCACTGGGCTCAAATACCTGCCGGGCGCCTTTGCCGAATTGGACGAGATCGTTGCACTGTCGCGAGTTGCAGGCGCTCGCGGTGGCTTGTACACGTCGCATCTCCGCGAAGAGGGACTGGGTCTTCTCGACGGTGTCGCCGAGGCCCTCGAAATTGGACGCCGTGCGGACATTCCGGTGGTCCTGACGCACCACAAGGTGGTCGGGCAGCCTATGTGGGGGTCCTCAGCGACTACCCTGGCCATGGTCGATTCGGCCCGGTCAGCAGGGACCGACGTCATGATCGATCAGTATCCGTACACAGCCAGCTACTCGGGCATCACGATTCTCGTGCCGGCATGGGCGATGGCGGGTGGAACGGATTCCCTTCTCGCTCGCGCAGATGACCCGGTACTCGGGGACAGTGTGCTCGCCGGGATCGAGTACAACATCATCAACGACCGCGGCGGCAACGATCTGAGACGCGTCCAGTTCGGGCTCGTCACGTGGGACCGGTCACTCGAGGGTCTGACGCTGTACGACTGGGCAGTGCGCGACGGCCTTGAGCCCACCCCGGCAAACGGCGCACGCCTTGTGCTCGAGGCGGTACGCCGAGGTGGCGCCAGCGGTATCTACCACGCCATGGATGAGCGAGACGTGGAAGCGATCATGGCCCATCCGCAGACAATGATTGGATCAGACGGACGCCTCGTGGCCCCCGGTGACGGCCATCCACACCCTCGATGGTACGGGACCTTTCCTCGCGTCCTCGCCCGCTATACCCGAGAACGGGGCGTGCTCACGATCGAGCAGGCGATCCGCAAGATGACCGCGATGCCTGCCGAACGCATCGGCCTCAGGGAGCGCGGCCAGATCCGAGCTGGATGGTATGCAGACCTCGTAGTGTTCGACCCCGAGACCGTCACCGATCGGGCGACCTTTCAGGAGCCGCATCAATATCCGATCGGGATCGACTGGGTGCTGGTGAACGGTCAGATCGGGGTCGACAACGGGGAGTACCGGGATACACGGGCTGGAACCGTGCTGAAACGAGGCAGAAACTGAGCGTCCACGGACGTTACTCTGGACTCTGCTCCCCAAGCCGATGGTAGTACATCTGCCCTAGATGCCACCCCAGATGCCAGATCGTGTGGATCAGATATCCCCGCGTCGAGACGCCCCGCATGCGCTCGGGGGCATCTCCGGGATACTCCCGATCGAGCTGGTCGTCCGTCAGGCTCTCGAGTACCGGCACCACCATGGCCCGGCACGTGGAGATTCGATCGAGGATTTCCTTTTTTGAGAGATCGCAGTCGCCGAACTCGGCGGGCCGGTCACGGACATACCCGGTCTGGCCAAGGTGCGCCCCGATGTAGTGGGAGAGATTGCCCACCAGGTGCAGCGCAAGCGTTCCTGGCGGATTACCCTGGTTGCCTCGGGCGATCCAGAGTGCCCGTTCACCCGGGCAGGCGCGCACTTCCTCCGCAAGACGATCGAGCTCTCGCCCTACGACGTCACCGAGCTCTCGACCCATCGCGCTGCCGCTCATCGGTTGGCTCCACCATGCGCAATGTCCCAAGACGTGCGTTCAGCAGCCCGGGGGCTGCCGGAGCACCGCCGAGACTCGGCCGTAGGGACATCATCCCCGGGATGGACTCGGTTCTCAACAAAGCGCGAGCAGTCTGTCGCCCTCAGGGCCCGCGCGTCGACCCGCGCGGCGCAGAACATGCAAGGGACGTCGGAGAAGAGGAGAGCAGATCTCATACGAACGGACAGATTCGAGGAGCGGCGTGAGGTTGAAGGCCGGGAAGCTAGTACGCTCTCGGGGCCCGGACTATCTTCCGGCATGACCTCCCCGGACGATCTGCGCTTACGCCTTGAGGCGGCGCTTGCCCCGCTCCCCGTCGAGGGCGACGCACCCCTCGCCCCGCTCTCAACCTTTCGGATCGGTGGACCAGGCGTCTTCCTGGTTCGGGTCCGAACGGCTGACGTGCTGGTGCGCGCAGTGCGTACGG
>JAKMDG010000258.1 GCA_022428035.1 Longimicrobiales bacterium | reverse complement strand
GTGCGGGTGTCCTATCTCGGTCGTAGCGAGGGACAGATATCGGCAATCCTTCGCGGGCTGGGCCAGCTTCCCGCAGAAGAGCGGCCGGCGGTCGGTCAGCGCGCCAATCAGGTGAAGGGGGCGGTTTCTGGGGCCCTCGAAGCCCGGACTGCGGCCCTGTCGGGTCCCGATACCGCGAGCGGTCTCGATCTCACGATGCCGGGCCGCGCTCGCTGGCTGGGGGGGCTGCACCCGATCACGCAGGCCGTCAACGAGATATGGCACTTCTTCCGTGATCTCGGTTTTGCGCGGGCTCGTGGCCCTGAGGCGGATACGGAGTGGTACAACTTCGAGGCGCTCAATACGCCCCTCGATCACCCGGCTGCGGACGAGCAAGATACGCTGTACCTCGTCGACTCCGTCCTGCTACGTAGCCACACGTCCCCCGTGCAGATGCGGACCATGGAGGCCAATGAGCCGCCGATCCGAATCATCGCACCCGGGTGGGTCTATCGGCGCGACACGTATGATGCGACTCACACACCCGCGTTCATGCAGATCGAGGGCCTGGTAATCGACGAAGACATCACCTTTGTCGACTTCAAGGCGACGCTGGCCGAGTTCGCTCGACGGTACTGGGGCCCGGACACGCAGATCCGGTTCCGACCCTCATTTTTCCCGTTCACGGAACCGAGCGCTGAGGTTGATGTCAAGCGTGTGATCACGCGCCCGGACGGCACTCGTTATGAGACCGACTGGCTCGAGATCATGGGCGCGGGGATGGTTGACCCCAATGTGATCGCGAACGCCGGCTATGACCCGGAGCGCTATACCGGGTGGGCATTTGGCATGGGTCCTGGACGGATCGCGATGCTCAAGCACGGGGTCGATGACCTCAGGACCTTCTTCGAAAACGACGTGCGCTTCCTCGGACAGTTCGCCTCATGAACGTTTCGACGCGATGGTTGAAGGATCTGGTGCCGGGACTCGAGGGCACTCCGGAGACGATCTCCGAGCATCTCGCTCTGCGCGGCGCCCCGGTCGATGACATTAGCTCGCCCGGCGATGAGTTGCGCGACATCATCGTCGCTCGGGTCATCAAGGCGCAGCAGCACCCTAACGCGGACCGGCTCCGGATCTGTGAGGTCGATAACGGTACGGAGACCATCCAGATCGTCTGCGGTGCCCCGGTCGTGAAGGACGGAGCCTTCTATCCGCTGGCTCCCGTAGGCGCGGTACTTCCCGGTGATTTCAAGATCAAGAAGTCCAAGATCCGAGGTGAGCTATCGCAGGGTATGTTGTGCTCTGCTAGAGAGTTAGGTCTGGGCGAGGATCATGATGGAATCCTCGAGCTCGAGGGTGAGTTCACCCCCGGGGCTTCGTTCGTCGACGTGATGGGACTCGACGATGCCACGCTGGATGTGGAGGTCACCGCGAACCGTGGTGACCTGCTCTCCCACGTCGGAGTAGCTCGGGAACTGGCGTCGGAGGGTGAGGGTCGCGTCATATTGCCCGAATTGTGCGGTGCGCCTGATCTGGACGTCGAGTACGTCAGGGGGTCACCGGAAGTCCAGCTGAACGGCCTTTCGGTGCGCATCGACGACGCAGATCTGTGCAGTCGGTACCTGGGGGCTGTGATCCGTGGTGTGAAGGTCGGCCCCTCCCCAACCTGGTTGCAGGAGCGACTGCGCGGAGCCGGGTCACGACCCATCAACAACGTCGTCGACGCGACGAACTACGTGCTACTTGAGCTAGGACAGCCGATGCACGCGTTCGACCTGAGCCGTGTGGGCGATCAGTCGATTATCGTTCGGCGAGCGACTGCGGCTGAATCCGACTTCGTCACGCTGGACGACGAGAAGCGTTCGATTTCGCCGGACATGCTCATGATCTGCGACGGGAATGGTCCCGTGGCGATCGCGGGTGTGATGGGTGGGCAAAACTCCGAGGTCGACGCGGATACGGTCGATATTCTACTGGAGTGCGCTCTGTTCGAGCCCAAGTCGACCCGGGCGACGCGTCGCGCTCTGGTCATGTCGACCGATGCGTCATATCGCTACGAGCGCGGTGTGGACCCCGAAGGAATGCAGCGCGCTATGGAGCGGTGTATCCGCGTGATCCTCGCGACCGCGGGGGGTGAGCTCGAGGGCCCAATCCTGGATTGCTGCCCCGGTCCGTTCGAGAGCTCCGTGGTCGAGCTTCGACTGTCACGTCTCGAGCGCGTGTTGGGCATTGCCTTCGAGGCCGGCTACGTCGAATCGCTGATCACGCCGCTCGGCTTCTCGGTGGATCGGGAGACGGACGGCGTGTTACACGTCCGGGTGCCGGGCTTTCGGTCCTACGACGTCATGCGTGAAGTGGATCTGATCGAGGAAGTCGCGCGCACACACGGCTTCGACAATTTCCCGGACACACTGGGACCCCAGCGGCCCTCAGCGGTGCCCGACCATCCGCTCTTCCAGTTGGAGGATCGATTGCGGTCCGAGCTCGTCGCTCAAGGACTGTTCGAGACTCAGACGCCTGCGTTCTGTCCATCGGAGGAGGGTGATGTCGAAGTCGCGAATCCCCTGACGACGACGGAACCGTTCATGCGGCGCGCCCTGCTGCCCTCGCTGGTGCGACGGGTCGAGTACAATCTGGCCCGGGGCAATCGTGATGTGCGCCTGTTCGAGTTGGGGACCTCGTTCCGGAGGGCTGAGGCCGGAGACCCTCCTCACGAAGAGACCCATCTGGCAGCCGTGCTGACCGGTCGGCGTGAGCCTCCGCACTGGTCGCGGACGGACGAGGCCCTCGAAGTATGGGATCTCAAAGCCCTCCTCGAGGTCGTCGTCTCGATGGTCTACGGGGCTGATGCCACGATCGAGCCAGGACGTCCGGCCGCTGCGGCCCTGGCGAAAGACGCGTGCCTCGTCGTGCGCAGCAGTGATGGCCAGGTGGTGGGGTACGGTGGACGGGTCTCCGACGCCATCTGCGACGTACCAGTTTGGGCCGGTGCTCTTTGGGGTTTCGAGCTCACACTGCCGGCTGAGCCCGCAGCGCCAAAGCCTGTCACCGTCGCGCCACTCCCGCAGTTTCCGTCGAGTGAACGCGATCTGGCCCTTCTTGTTCCGGATACAGTCAGCTCCGGGGCGGTGTCCGCTATGGTTCGGCGGTTTGCGGGTCAGGATCTCGAATCGCTCGAGATCTTCGACCTGTACACGGGTGACAGAGTGCCGGAGGGATCGCGCTCACTCGCGTTTCGCTTACGCTTCCGGTCACCGATACGGACCCTGAAAGACAAGCAGGTCGACAAGAGCGTCAGGGCGATTCTCAAACGGTTACAGGAGGATCTAGGTGTCGAAGCCCGAGGATAACGGCGGTACCGTCGAGGCAGCCGCGTTAGACCGTCTCGAGTCGGCTGTAGTGCGGTTGGTCGCTGAGCTGCACGATGCTCAGCGCCGCATTGACGAGGCTGA
>JAKMDG010000248.1 GCA_022428035.1 Longimicrobiales bacterium | reverse complement strand
CAATGCCTCGGTGAGTCCGACCCTGAAATTCAGATTGAGTTTCTGCGCCTTAACCTGGCAGCTCACGCACCGACTCATCACGTAGTCGACCGCAGCTGCGATGGACTGGATGTCGGTGGGAATTTCGAGGACCAGGTCCCCATCCATGCGTTTACTCAATGTGACTGCCGATCAGAAGCCTTCCAGGGCCTGCTCTTTGTCATCCGCAATACGGAACAGCGTATCGAGCTTCGTGAGCTCGAACAGTGTCCGTAGATCCTCATTGAGGCTGGACAGGCGGAGCTCCCCGCCCTGTTCGCGGATCTTTTTGGAGAGGCTGACAAGCACGCCCAGTCCGGACGAGTCGATGTAGTCTGTGTTCGCGAAATCGATCACGAACTTCAGATCACCGCTCTCGAGCTTGTCGAGCACGCCCTGCTTGAGCTCTTGACGGTTCCCGACGATCAGCTGCCCTTCAACTTCGATCAGCGTGACGTCGTTTACCTTCGACACCTGAAAGCTCATGGATTCAACGCTCCTGGCGTGGTCCTGGGTCCGAAGCACGTGACATCCGCATCGTCTACGCGCTTCGGTCGACAAGAAATGATAAAGAGGGACGGATTCAGGGGGCAACGGGCATGATTACCCCGCATCGGGAAACAGTGCCGAACCCGCGGAAACATTGGCCATGAGCGCCGTAATGCATGAGACGTCGACGATGTCACCGGCGACGGCCCCCCGAGACAGGTCATTGAAGGGGCGAGCCAAACCCTGCAGGATCGGGCCGAGGGCGGTCGCTCCACCGAGGTGCTGAACCAGCTTGTACGCGATATTCGCCGCATCCAGATCCGGAAAGACGAGCACATTCGCGCGACCGGCTACACCTGATTCCGGGGCCTTGCGATGCGCTACAGCCTGGGAAAGGGCCGCGTCGCCCTGGAGTTCTCCGTCAGCCGCTACGTGGGGCGCGCGGACACGAAAGAGCGCCAGCGCCTCGCGCATGGTGGTGACCGTCGGACCCTCTGAGGAGCCGGCGGTAGAGTAAGAAAGGAACGCAACCCGGGCTTCGTCCCCCACGACCCGCTCGCGTGCCGTCGCAGCTGCATGTCCGATCTCGGCGAGTTGGGCCGCGGTCGGGTGCGGCACGACGCCAGCGTCGGTGAACGTCAACACGGACGGGCCAGCCGGATGAGCGTCGTCGAACACCATGTAGAACGCGGAGCTGAGCGTGTCGAAGCCCGCGTCGAGTCCGATTGTGACCAGAGCAGCTCGCACCACGTCAGCCGTTGTTCGGACACAGCCGGCCACCGCCCCGTCGGCATCTCCGGTCGCAACCATCGCGCCGGCTTGCATCAGCGGATCCCGGGCCATTCGGTCGAGGGCGGCACCATGATCCTCTCGACCGGCCCGACGTCGAGCCACGTGCTCGCGCGTCCGAGCCACGACTCCCTCCCCAGCCGGGTCGATCATCTTCAACCCCGCAACATCCGCTACTCCACCCAGATTCAACGCGCCGAACTCTGCTCGGATCTTGTCCGGATCGCCGAGTAGAATCGGTATCGCAAGGTCCTGCCGCACGATAGATCCGACCGCCTCCAAAACCCTCGGATCACTCCCCTCGGGAAAGACGATGGTGCGGCGCGCAGCGGCGGACCTGGTGCGTAGCGTCGCCAGGAAACCGCTCTGCTCAGATGTTTCTTCGCTCACCCGCGCAGCTTTTCCATGAGTCCGTCGAGCACGTGCCGAGACACAAAGGTGGACACATCCCCACCCAACGCCGCTACCTGCCGCACCAGAGACGACGAGATGAACGAGTTGTTCACCTCTGGGACAAGGAAGAGCGTCTCCAGATCAGGATTGAGCTCCTGGTTCATTTGCGCCATCTGCAGCTCGTACTCGAAGTCTGAAACCGCTCGAAGTCCCCGAATCACGAGATGGGCACCCTGGTCCCTTGCAAGGTCGACCAGCAGACCTGTGAACGACAGAACCTCGACACGCGGCTCATCGTCAAACACCGATCGAATGAGCGTGACGCGCTCGTCGACGTCAAACAGACCGCTCTTCTGGTGCGTGCTCGTGTGCGCCACTGCGATGATGACCCGATCCGCGACGCGGAGCGCCCGTCGAGCGATATCTTCATGCC
>JAKMDG010000211.1 GCA_022428035.1 Longimicrobiales bacterium | reverse complement strand
CTGCGGTGGAGTTCGACATCCACACGACAGCCGACGGGGTCCCCGTCCTCCTGCACGACGAAACCCTGGACCGCACCACCGATGGTCAGGGTGAGATCACCGCGCTCACTGCGCGTGACCTTACGGGACTCGACGCCGGCTCCTGGTTCGGTCGGACCTTCACTCACGAGCCTGTTCCGACCCTCGAGGCGGCACTCGGCGCGATCCGCAGTCGAGTCACCACGGTCTTTTGTGAGCTCAAGGGCGTGCGAGCGCTCGAAGACGTCGAGAACGTGGTGGCCGTGACGCGGGACGCGGACCTGTTGAACCGAACCGTCTTCATCTCGATGAATTGGGCATTGCTCGATGAAGTACGGAGGTATGCACCCGACGCCCTCCTCGGACCGATTGTCGAGCGTGAGGATCGGGTCGACAGCGCCTTCGCCCGAGTCGTGGATGATCCGCACAGCCTGCTCGACTTCGACGCCCGGATCCTGCTCACTCAGCCAACTCTGCCCAGGCATGCAGAGGTGTTGGGGGTACCGCTCGCTGTATGGACCGTCGACGAAGTCGACGACGCATCGCGACTTCTCGACCTTGGAGTACGTCGCATCACGACCAATCAGGTGGGGCGAATGCTCGCGTGGGCAGAGACCATTCCCTCTGGCTAGAGCGGCGCTACGCCAGAACGTCTGTGGCTGGTTCCTCACCTGCCGCGGGCCCGGAAACCGGCAGACACAAGGTGAACGTGCTTCCCTCATTCGGGGTCGACTCAAGCTCAGCCGTCCCGTCGTGGGCCGCCGCAACACCTTTCACAATTGCCAGACCCAGCCCCGCGGAGCCACCATCTCGCTCGTCACCCTGTGAGAATCGATCAAAGATCCGCCCGGCAATCCCAGCCGGGACACCGGGGCCCGTGTCACGTACGGAGATCCGCACCCACGGCCCGTCGACGCAGGCCGAGGCCGAGACCAGCCCGCCTTCAGGCGTCAGTCGGAGGGCATTGTCCAGGAGATTCGAGACACCCTGGATGATCCGATCTCGGTCCACTCGAGCAAAGACTGGCTCCTGACCCTCTACGCTCAGATCGATTGAGCGCGCGGACGCCTGGAGCTCAAAGAGGGACACGGCCTCGTGCAAGATCGGAATCAGGTCCTCCTGCGACGGTCGCACGACAAAAATCCCCGCCTCGATCCGGGATGCGTCGAGCAGGTCCTCTATGAGATTCTGCATGCGCTTTCCTGAACGACGAATGATCTCGGCCTGACGTCGCCGCTTCTGCTCGTCGAGCGGCAGGTCCAGCAGAAGGTCCGCTGCCGCGAGGGCGACGCCGAGCGGATTACGCAAATCATGCGAGACGATCGACACGACGTCCTCGCGCTGTCGCACCGCCCTCCTGAGCGCGTCTTCCCGCTCGAGCGTTTCGGTCATGTCCGTGAACGTCAGGACCGCACCCCGGAGCTCGGTCCCATCGATCAACGGAAGGAGCGACCATCGAGCGGGGAACGGAATCCGCCTCCGACGCCACAGAATCGCACCCTCCTCGGATTCAAGGGCATCACCGGCGGCGGCCGCGACGAGGACGGGAGACGTCTCTCGAGGCGCCTGGCTGCCATCCGGGTTGGAGTGGAAGATTGTCGCATGCACGTCCCGCCCGCGCATCTCGGTCTCCGTGTAGCCCAGAAGCCGCACCCCTGCCCGATTCAGCGAGGTGCATCGGCCATCAAGATCGAGCCCCAGCACACCGTCGTCGGTCGCTTCCAGAAGCGCGTCGATCTCCCTGCGCGCCTGAACAGCCTCGCGTCGCCGCTTCTCCTGCTCGGCGGTCAGGCCACGGTAGCGATAGGCGACACGCGCGACGATCAGCGTCGCCAAGAGTGCCACGAGAGCGAGCGCATAGGTGATCCTGGACTGAAGCCGTTGCTCGTTAGCCATGCGACGCCGGCTCCCGTCGACCTGCGCCAGAATCGTCAGCTCGAGATCTCGTGTCGCCCGCTGAAGGTCTTCGTACCCCTGCCGGACGACCTCGCGGGATCCCTCACCGGGCCCCTCCTCGAAGATGAGACCGTTGTTGAAGCGCCAGTCGAACGATGCGCTGCGAAGCGCCGCGACCCGCTCGAAGACAGTTCGATTCAGGTCGGTGGTCACGGGCGCGGTATCGGTGGCGACAGGGTCAAACACATCCCGGTCGAGTTCCCTAGCGATGACGCCAAGCGAATCGAGCACCGCGTCCTCGTCATCGATCGCCGAGTTGTAGTAGTCACGAAACAAGGGGTCGGACGAGAGAATGAAGCCTTCCACCCGTGCCATCTGCCGAGCCTTGAGCAGATCCAGCTTCGCGCTGAGGCGAGCCGCGGGCTCCACCACCGTCGTGATCCGATTTTGAACCGCGGCGACTCGCTTACCGAAGTACGACGGCACCGCCACGAGCGCGATGAGTGACAGCGCCACGAAGCCCAACGCCCACAATCCACGGGCCGAGGGTGGCCGCGCGGGAGACAGATCGGCAGGGGGCAACGGACGTGGTCCGGCTCCGTCCGTCATCGTCCCTCGTTCATGCTGAGCCTAGTCGTCGAAGTCGAAGTCCTCTTCGCCCTCGTCGTACGTCGCGTCCCCGAGGGCGAAGCTCGCATTGAGTTCTTCGTTCGTCTCCGTCCCAAAGATCCGCCCGGCAATGTACTCACCGAGCACCGGTCCCTGCTTGAAGGACTCGGCCTGCCCGCCACCGGCGAGCCAGACGTTGTCGAAGTCCGGGTGGTGATCGATGATGAAGTTCCTCGACGCGGTACTCGAGTAGTGGCACGCGCGCGTCTCGTTGATGATGCCCCCGGCGAGCGCCGGAAAGAACTTCGACAGGATCTCGCGCGGCCGTTCGTGGCGATCCTCGGGCACCCAACGAACGCTCTCGTCAGGGTTGTCGCCCCTGGCACCGCCGGTCCGGATTCGAAATCCGCGGTTGTCGTCCGGAAGCGCCGGCCAACCGGTACACCCGGGCACCCCGTAGCTGGGACAGTTCGGCCAGCGGTATGACTCATCGCCGGGCGGTGTCTCGAAGTAGTACACATGACCCACAGCGTTCGCCCGGAAGCGGTTACCCATGAGCTCCGGGAGGAAGTGTGCGAACCAGGCACCCGCGGCATACACGAACATACCCGCCTCGAGCTTCTCGCCGTTGGAGAGGTGCACGTTCTCGAGCATGCGTCCGTCTTCGTCGCCATGGGTCGCCTTCACGATCCGGATCTCACCGCCCTCCTGCTGAAAGACCCGCGCCACGGATTCGATCGCTCGCCGCGCCCGCACGACACCAGCTGAGGGCTCGAACACCGCGGCTCCCATCTCCGGCGTCTGAATCATCGGCCAGCGGTAGGTGACCTCTTCGGGAGTAAGCACCTCGTAGGGATGCCCGAGCAGGTCCCAGTTCACCATGGACTGCTCCATCGACGGCGACATCTCCTCACGCATCATGATGTCACCCGACTCGTAGTAGAGGCGGGGCAAGAGCGAGTCAGCGTACTGGTCGTCCCAGTCCTTCCACTTCTGCATGGAGCGGATCGCCCACTCAGCCCACTGGAGGCCGACCGCGACGCCACCGTAGCTGCTTCGTACGCCTCGCGTCTCCCCGCCAGAGGCCGACTTCGAGTTGCCCGGTCCGTACTGGTCCAGGAGCGTGACCTGCATTCCGCCCCGCTGAAGGTTCAGCGCGGTCCACGCCCCGAAGTTACCCGCACCGACCACAACCACATCGGGGATCTGACCGCTCCGGACGAACGGAGCGCGGCGCGGATTCGCACGCGGTCTCTCAGTGCTCTCTGCTTCGGTCGGAGTGCCCGCCACAGCGAGGCCCGCTCCGGCTGTCGCCACCTTCAGGAAATCACGTCGATCAATGCCCATGAGTCTTCTTCTGGATCAGGGAGCGCAGCGAGAGCCGCAGATGGAAAGCCGGACTACTGGTTCCGGATCGACGAAAGACTGATGCCGTCCAGGACTGCGCGATCGGCGGCAAGTTCTGTGGCACCTGGCTCGAAGCCGTTCATCCGAAGGATGTACGACACCAGGTTGACCGTCTGGTCGTCCGAGAGACTTCCCGGTGCAGTCTCCGGCATCTGCGTCTGGATCATCTGATAGAGTGATCCCGCATGCCTGCGGCTCCATTTGAACTGGAACTGGGCGTCGGAGAACTCACTCGAGGCGTGGCACTCCGTGCACTGGCTGCGAAACACCTCACGACCAAGATCCGCCTGACCGTCGGTGAAGGACGCCATGGCTGCGGCGCTCGCGGCTGGGGCCGGGGCCGCCTCCGATGTGACGGCGGGCGTCGACTCCGGGGCGGTGGCTGAAGGGGCGGTGGTCGCCGTCGAGCCAGCTGAGGCACAGGCAGAGAGCACGAG
>JAKMDG010000200.1 GCA_022428035.1 Longimicrobiales bacterium | reverse complement strand
GTTCAGATCCCCCGCAAAGTCGTGGGACGTGGCCGGATCCGCGAAGGTCAGAAGAGCTTCATTCCGCTGCGTGTGAACTCGGCCGGTGTGATGCCGATCATTTTCGCGCAGTCCTTCATCGTCATGCCGGGAACGATGGCAGCGTTCGTCGATGTCGGTCCTGTCTCTGCGATTGCAGAGTTGTTCCAGCCGATGACCGTGGGGTACGATGTCACGTACGGGCTGCTCATCCTGTTCTTCACGTATTTCTACACGGCGATCATTTTCAACCCGGTCGATCTGGCAGAGAACCTGAAGAAGCAGGGCGCGTTCATCCCCGGCGTGAAGCCCGGTGCACGCACGGCCGAGTACATCGATCGTGTGCTCACTCGGGTGACGCTGCCCGGATCGATCTACCTGGCGATCATCGCCCTCGTGCCGTTCTGGATCATGCGCGCGTTCGGCATCCAGACCTTCTTTTTCGGGGGCACGAGTCTCCTGATTGTGGTCGGGGTCGGGCTCGATACGGTACAGCAGGCCCAGCAGCTCCTTCTTCTGAGGCACTACGATGGCTTCATGAAGAAGGGTCGCGTGAAGATGCGCGGCCGCCAGCGCTACATGTAACCTGACGGACCAGGTGAGGTAATTCCGAATGGTTGTCGTGCTCCTCGGTCCGCCGGGGGTAGGGAAGGGGACTCAGGCCGTTCGTCTGGTGGACGAGCTCACGGCGGTCCATGTGTCGACGGGCGATCTGTTGCGCGCTGCGCGTCGCGAAGGGACCGAGCTGGGCACGCTGGCTCAGGGGTTTATGGATCGCGGAGAGCTCGTACCGGACGATTTGATTCTCGACCTCGTGAAGGAGCACCTCGCAGGGATCGATGCATCCACGGACGTCATGTTCGATGGATTCCCGCGCACCACCGATCAGGCAACCGGTTTGGACGCCGTGCTTGAGGCAAGTGGACGGAAGGTCAACTCGGTCGTGCTGTTCGAGGCACCGGATGAGGTGCTGGTCAAGCGGCTGAGTGGCCGGCGTAGCTGCCCCGAATGCGGCGCGGTGTACAATGCCTACTTCAGTCCTCCTGTGGTCGAAGACGTGTGCGATCGCAGCGGCGGAACGTTGCTCCATCGTGCAGATGATGAGCCTGACACGGTGAAACGCCGTCTTCAGGTCTATCTGGACCAGACCGCGCCGCTGATCGCGTTCTACCAGGATCATTCGGCAGCCATGACCCGCATCGGGGCTGATCGCGACG
Source organism: Longimicrobiales bacterium (assembly GCA_022428035.1). GTDB lineage: Bacteria > Gemmatimonadota > Gemmatimonadetes > Longimicrobiales > Gaopeijiaceae > UBA2589. The sequence goes on along the minus strand of JAKMDG010000200.1, from coordinate 3,931 downwards.
TCGAAGCGATCTATGCTGACTTCCAGGTGGCAGTGACGGGTTCCACTGGGGACGTGTCGTGATCCATCTGCGTACGCAGGGCGAGATGGACACGATCGCCCACGCCGGCTCGATTATCGGTCGATGCCACGCCGAGCTCTCCAAGCTCATCGTGCCGGGGGTTTCTACGGGCGAGGTCGACGTTTTCGTCGAGGAGTTCATTGTCGGGCATGACGGTGCGGTGCCTGCGTTCAAGGGTCTGTACGGATTTCCAGGTAGCGCGTGTATTTCCGTCAACGAAGAGGTGGTTCACGGCATCCCGAGTAGCGATCGGCTGTTGACCGAAGGGGACATCGTCTCCGTGGACATCGGCGTCCGCCTCGATGGTTGGTACTCCGACTCGGCCCGCACCTTCGCGGTCGGTCCGATCTCCTCGGACGCTCAGACACTTCTGGATGTAACCTCCCGCGCCCTTGATGCGGCCATGGAGGTCTCTGTGCCAGGGAAGCATGTGGGTGACATCGGTGCTGCCGTGATCAAGACGTGTGAGGGCACCAACTACGGAATCATCCGCGAGCTCGTGGGCCATGGCGTCGGCCGGGAGCTTCACGAAGAGCCGCAGGTCCCGAACTACGGGCGCCCGGGCCAGGGACCGATGTTGCGTGAAGGCATGGTGCTCGCCATTGAGCCCATGCTTTCGGCGGGTACCCCCCGGATCAAAACACTCGAGGACGGCTGGACCGTCATCACCGCTGATCGTTCACTGTCTGCACACTTCGAGCACACAGTGGGGATCACCATAGATGGACCGCGTATTTTGACACTTGCGGAAGACACGGTGGGGGCAGGACATCCCGCCACGAACACGCCTTGAGAGGGCTACCGGGGCTAGTTATACTTTCTAGCTCTGCTACAAACGGATTTGGAGACGAGAAGTGAAAGTCCGAAGCAGCGTAAAACCAATCTGTGAGCACTGTAAAGTGATCCGCCGCAAAGGGGTGGTTCGCATCATCTGTTCGCGGAATCCCAAGCATAAGCAGCGGCAGGGTTAACCATGGCACGTATTGCTGGAGTCGATCTCCCGCGCGGTAAGCGGATCGAGATTGCCCTCACGTACATTTTCGGGATCGGCCCAACACGGGCGAAAGAGATCCTGGACGCGTGCGGTGTGGACCCTGATCGTCGTGCCCAGGATCTGGATGATGACGACGTGAATCGTCTTCGTCGCCAGATCGAGGGCAACTACAAGGTGGAAGGAGCGCTTCGGACTGAGCGTTCCATGAACATCAAGCGGTTGATGGACATCGGCTGTTATCGCGGCTTGCGTCATCGCCGTGGTCTGCCCGTCCGTGGCCAGCGCACCAGTACCAATGCGCGAACTCACAAGGGTAAGAAGCGATCCATCGCCGGCAAGAAAGCGCCGCCGCGCAAATAACCTCGATGCCGTGACGTGGCAGGGTGGTCTTCCACCCCCGCGGCTCACGGTTTCCGATTCATACGCAGTCGATCCGCAGCACAGGACGCATACACGTGGCCAAGCCAGCACCCAAGAAGCGCTCGAAGAAGGTTGTTGAAGCCGAGGGTATCGCGCACATCAAAGCGACCTTCAACAACACCGCGATCACGATCACGGACAACGCGGGCAACACAATCTGTTGGGCGACCGCCGGAAAGGCGGGGTTCAAGGGCTCCAAGAAGTCGACCCCGTTTGCCGCCACCGTCGCGGGCGAACAGGTCGGCCGTGAGGCTGCAGCCATGGGCGTGAAGCGAGTCGATGTCCGTGTGCAGGGTCCGGGTTCCGGACGTGAGTCCGCCATCCAGGCACTTGCTGCGGCCGGCATTTTTATCAAATCAATCCTCGACGTCACGCCGCTGCCGCATAACGGCTGTCGGCCGCCGAAGAAGCGCAGGGTTTAAGTCATGGCTCGCTATACCGGACCCGTCTGTAAGCTCTGCCGCCGCGAAGGCCAGAAGCTGTTTCTAAAGGGTCAAAAGTGCTACACGGAGAAGTGCCCCATTGAACGTCGGGCCTACCCGCCAGGCCAGCACGGCCCGGCCCAGGCTCGCCGCCGCAAGCAGTCGGATTATGCGGTCCAGCTCCGTGAGAAGCAGAAGGTCAAAAGGATCTACGGGCTGGCCGAGCGGCAGTTCCGGAGCTTGTTCGAGTACGCGAACCACATTCCTGGCGTCACAGGTGACAACCTGCTGATCGCTCTGGAGTCGCGGCTCGACAACATCATTTTCCGGATGGGCTTCGCTCAGAGCCGGAATCAGGCTCGGCAGATCGTGCGTCACCGTCATGTTGAGGTGAACGGCGGCACCGTGGACGTTCCGAGTTTTCGGATCTCCGCGGGTGACGAGATTTCCGTTCGGGCGAAGTCGAAGAACATTCTTCCGATTGACGCCTCTCTGGAGGCACGCACGCGGCCTGCCCTCCCTGAGTGGCTGGCTCTGGACAAAAAGGCGCGCGTCGGTCGCGTCGTTCGCGTGCCAATGCGCTCGGACATTTCGTTCCCGATCCAGGAACAGCTGATCGTGGAGCTCTACTCGAAGTAATGCAATCGTCGTGGCTCCTCTGGGGAGTTCAAGGCGTCAACGGAGCATTCAGGAGGACATTGTGGAATTAGATCTGAACGGACTCGTCCTTCCCGAGCGCGTCGAGCGTCTCGACGTCTCGGACAGTGCGCGGTCGGCTCAGTTCGTGATCGAGCCGCTCGAGCGGGGCTTCGGCCACACACTCGGCAACTCGGTACGGAGGGTTCTGCTCTCGTCGCTGCGCGGATCGGCTGTTTGGGCGTTCCGCATTGACGGGGTGGTTCATGAGCACCAGACGATTCAGGGCGTGGTGGAAGATGTCCACCAGGTGATTCAGAACCTCAAGTCGCTCGTCGTCACGCTCGACGATGACGTCGACCAGGCGGTTCTGGAGCTACACGTGGACAAGGCCGGTGCGGTCACTGCGTCGATGATCCAGTCTGCCGCAGGCTCTGAGGTCATGGACGATGACCATCATCTGTTCACGCTGCAGGAAAATCGCTCCGTGAACATGGAGCTGTACGTGAACAAGGGGCGTGGCTTCGTACTGGCCGATTCGCACCCGATCCCGGAAGGATCGCCGGTGGACCTGGTTCGGATCGACTCGATCTACAACCCCGTGCGCCGGGCGAATTTCTCGGTCGAGGAGACGCGTGTTGGACAGCGTACAGACTTCGACCGCCTCACGCTGCACATCGAAACCGATGGGTCCATCGATCCGGAGGGAGCGGTGGCGTACGGCGCCGAGTTGGTTCGCAAGCACCTCGAATACATGCTGTACTTCGGAGAGGGTGGGATTCCCGAGGTCGTGCCGCAGGGTGCGTCCCCGGTTCCGGAACGCCTGCAGGATCTCTTCGAGCGGCCTATCGAGGACTTGGCGGAGTTGTCGGTCCGTTCACGCAACTCGCTCCAGAAGGAAAGCATTCGGTCGCTCGCCGATCTGGTGCAGCGGAGCGAGGAGTCCATGCTTCAGATCGAGAACTTCGGTAAGAAGTCTCTCAAAGAGATCTCGGATTTCCTGGAGGAGCACGGGCTCCGCTTTGGCATGATGCTCGAGCATGGAGAGGACGGGCGCCTCTTCTTCGTCGAGGACGAGGCTGAAGCCACGGCCGGCGGCGAGGATTAATCGTGCGGCATCGTAAGAAGGGGAGACAGCTCTCCCGTACTCGAAGCCATCGCAAGGCAACGCTGCGGAATCTCGCGACATCGTTGTTTCGCCATGAGCGTATCGAAACCACGACGGCCAAGGCCAAGGAGCTCCGCCCGTACGCGGAGCGCCTGATCACTCTGGCTCGCCGCGGTGACCTTCACGCGCGCAGGTTGGCGGCCATGAAGATCCAGGACCGTGAAGTGCTGGGTAAGCTGTTCGATGACATCGCGCCCCGCTACATGGAACGTCCGGGTGGCTACACTCGAG
>JAKMDG010000198.1 GCA_022428035.1 Longimicrobiales bacterium | reverse complement strand
GGACGTCACGAGAGCGGGGGTGAGTCGGGTCCACGGCGCTCCGCCCGACTCCGAGCGGTACACGGTGTACCCGGCCAGGTCAGGAGACGGGCTCGCCGACCACGAAAGCTGAACGACGCCGTCACCGGGGTCGGCTGAGAGCGCATCCGGCATCACGGGTGGATCGGTATCGCCGCCACCCCCATCGCACACGCTCGAAAAGACGCAACCCACCCACTCGGGATGATCGATGAAGGGATTCCGGTTGCCCTGGAACGAAGAAATCACCGAGTGGCGATTGCGCTCCCGGTCGTCCACCGGATCCTCTGCGTGCCACGCGAGGAGGACTTCGAGCATCCCCATGTAGGCTTTGCCGTCGAATCCTTCATCCCAGACATTGCCGCCCGTCACCTGGATCAAGGTCGGATCGTCCGTCAGGATGAGGTCCGGTTCCGCTGACCCGTCGGCGTGGGAGCCTCCTTCGTACCGGACATCCAGATACAGGAGCGCCCGGGCGATATCTCCCCGGCGTCCCGGCCACACCTCCCAGCTACCATCGGACCCCGTCCCGGTCCTCCAGTTCGAGTTGCCTGGATAGGTACCCGTTCCTCCACCCCGACCGTCGTTGAACTCGGTCGGGCGCTCCTCGCAACCGAGGCTGCACGTACGGAACGGCATGTTGCCGCGGGACGAGTTGTAGCTGTCGTTGGACAGGAAGAGTGCATGCGCGTCCGTATACGGCATGTTGCTCGACCCGTCGTTCGGGAAGCCGTACGACTTGGGCCACGAATGCTCGCGGTTGTAGTCGGTGTTCCCTCCACCCGCTTTCGCGTACGACGCATTCAGGTAGACGTCGATGATGCGACCGGAGTCGGCCGGGTCCTCCTGGGCGAGCTCGAGGATGTCCCACGTGTCGGTCGCGGTCGACGTATACGGGAACCGGGTGTGATCGTCGATCGCGGCGTGGAGAGAGAGCCGGAGTGCCGCCGCGGATGAGGCGTCGACGGACGCGTAGTAGTCCGCCGGCGAAAGGATCGACAGCTGAGGCGCGGGCTCGGAGACCGACGGTGCGGTCGGTGTTCCATCGACGCAGGCGCTCATGAGAAGACCGCAGGCCACGGCCAGCGCCATTCTTCGAGAGGGTAAATTCATGCAAACTTGGGGAGGCGATGACGACCCTCTCATTTTGCCATGGACAGGTGCCCGAAGTCCAGCCTTGGCTGAGCAGACGGCGCATCAGCGCAACACAACCCCATCCGCCGTGAGCTCCTGAATCGGACCTCAGGTGTCACGCCAGCGGGGGCACACCCCGCCGACGTTCGAGCTCTTCGCGGATCTTGCGCTGGTCGGGAAGCGGATCCGGAGCCCACGCCAGCGATAGACTCGGTTAGATCAGACTGATTTCGCCTTGCAACAGTGCCATCTCGTCGTTCAGTCGAAATTCTGCCTGATCGGCCGGGTGTGAGTGGTAATTTCCGATGATGAAAGGGAGCCTGCGAATCTTCTGCGGGTCGAGTCGGAGGAGCATATTCCACCAAATAGTGTCAGAAACGCTCTTGATGGGTGTGTTGTCTGATGTCCTGTAAGGATATCTGGGAAGGACGGTGTGACAGTCGAGGCGCCAGATGGTGGCCGGTCCAAACGTTCCCCTCTCACCCGTGCCGCTGCCGAGTCGAGTGGGGAGGTTTGGGACGGGTGGCCAATCAGGACGAAAGGATGTCCTCGAGGCAGGGCAGACGGGTGCGACGGCATCTGTGTCGGATTGCGTAAAGCAGATTTGCCAGTCACCACCAATAAGGTTCGCGCCCGAAGCAGACATCTCCCTTTCGAGGACTTCGACCGCATCCGGCGCGAGCCTGTCGTCGAGGTTCAGATTCATCACGAACTCGGTCCGACACAACGAAAGTGCAACGTTCCACGCCTCGTAGATGCCGATTGGCGCATTGACGACAACGGTCTGCGCGGACAGGCCCGGTGGCGTCGGATCACCATTGTCAAACACGTAGATGATTTCGACCGGTCGGGTTTGAGCACGCAGATTCTCAAGATGGCCTTGCACCAAG
>JAKMDG010000197.1 GCA_022428035.1 Longimicrobiales bacterium | reverse complement strand
GTCCTTGATCGTTGATGCCCAGCGGTCCATCTCGTTCGGCAGGCCGAACGAGAGGCGGTTGTGGTCGAGCATCGGCGGAAAGTTGCGACCAACAAGCAAGCCGTTGTCGGCCATACGGTTCCGGTAGGTCTCAAGATCACCGTTGATCTTGTGCATGATGAAGTTGGTGTTCGTCGGCAGGTACTCGAGTCCAAGCTCGTCGAGCGTGGTGTGCACGATCGTCTTCGCTTCCTCGTTGACGGTGATCGAGCGCTCGACGATGCCCTCGTCCTGGAGCGATGCGATCGCCGCTGCGCCCGCCAGCACATTGGGGCTGTTCTGGACTGCGTGCTCCTGCAGCCGGCCGGTCGTCGATTCGTGCGTCACGGAATACCCGACGCGCAGACCCGCCATACCGAAAATCTTCGAGAAGGTCCGGATCACCACAACATTGGGCTTCTCCTTGATCCACTTGAGGCTGTCCCAGTACCGATCGTCCGTCACGTACTCGAGGTACGCCTCGTCCATCAGGAACGTCGTGGTCTCTGGCGCCTCCGCGATCCATGCGTCGATATCTGCTGAGGCGGTAATCGTACCCGTCGGGTTGTTCGGGTTACAGAAGTAGACCACCGACGGCCGTTTCATCGAGAGCTCACGCATCTGCTGCACATCATGCTGCAGGTCCGCCATGAGCGGGACCGTGTGCACCTCGAATGGCATGGTGTCCTGATAGTCCATGACGTCTTCGAAGGTGGGCGCCGCAGCGATGAGCGGCGTGTTCGGCCCCTGGAACGCCTGTGTGCAGATCTGCAGGATTTCGGTGGAGCCGAAGCCCAACGTGATGTTTTCGGGCTTCACGCCTACATAGCTCGAGAGCGCCTGAATGAGTTCCTGTCGGCGACCGCCGTAGCGGTTCGATTCGACGATCGCTTCGATGATCGCCTCACGAGCTGCAGGCGAGACGCCGAGCGGGTTCTCATTTGAACTCAGACGGATGTCGCCGTTCGCCATTGTCTTGCCCGGCCCCAGGCCAGGCGCGCGATCGAGGATCGCTCCGAGCGCGCCTCCGGACGCGGTGAATCCGGCCAGCCCTGCGGCCATTCCTGAGGTAACGAAGCCTCGACGATCCATAAATCCTCCTGCGTGATGTGCCAACATCGTCAATGTGCGCCTTACTCGGCAGACACGAAAGTGCCTTCCGGGTCAGACGGATTCTGTCGCGACCGCCTCCATGAGCGTCAGCGGCTCTCCCTCGCTGCGGGCGATGACCGCTGAGCAGGTGAGATCCCCCGTCACATTCACGGACGTCCTGATCATGTCGAGGATCCGGTCGACGCCCAGGATCAAGGCGATACCTGCCTGCACCTGGTCGCCCATACCCACCGAATTGAGGACGATGATCAGGGTGATGATCCCGGCGGAGGGCACGCCGGCGGCCCCGACCGATGCGAGCGTGGCGGTCAGGACGATGACCAGCTGGTCCGCGAGGACCAGGTCGACTCCGTAGATCTGCGCGATGAACATGACGGCCACCGCCTGGTAGAGCGCCGTCCCGTCCATATTGATCGTCGCACCGAGCGGCAGTACGAAGCTGGCCACCTCGTTCGATACGCCGACCTTGTCCTCAGCCGTCTCGATCGTGAGGGGGAGCGTCGCATTCGATGACGAGGTGGAGAACGCGAGCAGCGGAGCCGCAGCGATCCGGGGGTAGAACTTGGCGGGATTCAAGCCCGCCAGGAATCGGATGGCGAGCCCGTACGTACCGAACGCGTGGATCAGGAGCCCGGCCACGACCACCAGGGTGTAGGCGAGCAGGCTCTGGAGGAGATCGAAGCCGAAGTTTGCGACGACCGACCCGATCAGGACGAAGACGGCGTACGGAGCGAGCTCCATGATCCAGTTGATCAGGACCATGGAGGCGTCATTGATCCCGTGGAAGAACGTCAGGACACTGTCCCTTCGTTCCGGCGCGATCACTGTCAGCGCGGCCCCGAAGCAGATCGTGAAGAAGATCAGTGGGAGCAGGTCCATGTTGGCTGCAGCCTGGACCGGGTTTCTGGGGATGACGCGCAGGAAGGTTTCCTGCCAGGTGGGCGCGTTATCCGCGATGTCCATACGGGAGGCGGCGTCGCCACCGTACGCCTCGGTCAACTCGACCCGAGTCTCCTCGCTTACACCGGCACCGGGTTGAAGTACATTCGCGAGCCCGAGCCCGATTGTCACCGCGACCGCCGTGGTGAGCATGTAGTACGCGAGCGTCTTGCCACCGATGCGACCGAGTTTCGCCAAGTCTCCCAGCGAAGCCGTGCCGACCAGAAGGCTGGCGACCACCAGCGGAATCACGATCATCGTGATCAGGTTGATGAACGCCGTCCCCAGAATCTCGATTTCGCTGAAGATTGTCTGGAGGAGGCTGATTTCGCCGAGGTTGGCGACCGCGCCGAGGACCGCGCCCGCGATGAGCCCGATCAGAATTTTCGTGTACAGCTGCATGCGTGTCCTTTCGTTCGTGTCCCGCTGAACCGGAGCCGATTCTAGGAGGTCAGCGTGTCGGGCGCACCTCAGTGCGTTCGATCATTCCGCCTTCGTTCACTTCATCCACCACGTCGAGGCCGTCGGTGACCATCCCGATGACCGTGTATTGGTGATCCAGACGAGTGTTGTCGAGCAGGTTCACAAAGATCTGTCCGTCGCCGGTGTCGTGACCTCGTGTGGAGATACCCACGCTGCCGCGCCAATGATGCATCCCCACTTCATCGCGGCTGAACGGACCGTCACCGTAGTACTCGTTGGCATTTGGGCTGCCCCCCTGAATCACGAAGTTCGGAGCCCATCGGTGGAAGGTCAGACCGTTGAAGTCCCCGTCGCGGGCCTGCTGGAAGAAGCGCCACGTGTTGGTCGTCGCGGCATACGGGTGGAGGGCGATGTGAATCTCCCCGCCGCCCTGCATGTGCAGGACCACCATGCTACGTAGCATCTGCTCCAGTTCCTCGACCGTGGGGAGAGCGCTCGACTCTGGTGGATTGGGCGTAGGGAAGTAGGGGCGCCCGTTCCAGGCTTCCAGAACTCGGGCCGCATCCTGTGCGACGAGTGCATCGTAGTCCGACAGGTAGGGGATCAGCCGCTCCGACAGTTCGCTTCCTCCGAGCTCCGCAAGGCGGTCGAGAAGGGCACGGCGGGCGTCCCGAAATGTCTCGCGCCGCTCCTCGGACATACGATCGAGGGCATCGCTCAGGGCGGCACCAGCGTCCGGTTCACGTGAGCCCGCGAGTGCCGCGGAGGCCGTCATCACGAGCTGGGGGTCAACGATCGTCAGCTGCTCGATCGCTGCACGGTCAGCAGCCCTTCCATCGAGGCGCGTCAGCCCGAGGAGCGCCTCAGTCCGAACGTTCGGCGAGGTATCAGTCAGGAGCGTTCTCAGGACGCTGCGGTCACCGATGATCCCGGCGGCCCGCGCCGCGTACGACCGCACGAACGGATTCGCATGGGCGACGTGTCCGGGAAGGATGCTGCCGGCGGCCAAGGGGGCGATCTGGGCCAGTGCCACCAGCGCATGGGATGCTGGCTGCCAGTCGATCGAGTCGATGCGGTCGGGTGCCGCCGCCGTCGACAAGACGTCGCGTTGTGCGATCAGATCTGGGCACGCCTCTGCGAGCCCGTCGATCGACAAGACACGGAGTCCGACCGGTACATCCACGTCAGGCGGAGGTGTCCGTGCACCCGACATGAGATATTCGCACGTGGTCGCCGTCCGCGGCTCGCCCACGATGAAGCGAAGGCCCTCGATCTGCGCGGGCACGGAGCGACTAAACATCGCCTGACGCAGCGCTTCGCCCTGCTCGTCCGGTGAGAGCGTGGTAATCCAGCGTACCCCGGCTGTCTTCACGACGACGCTCTCGTCGCGCAGAGCGATGCGCATACGCTCCCGGTCGAGAAGGCCTGCACTGCCGAGAACGTTCAGCGCCAGCGCCCGGACCCGGGCCTGCTGCTGGCGAGTGACCGAACCGTCGGCGTAGAGGCGGAGCTCGTCGAGTCGACGCGCGAGGCGTCCCTGGACCACGCCAGCGCGTGTTGATCGGGACAGCGCATCGATTCCGAGCGCCACGCCTTCCATGAGCTCACCGGGAGCGTCTGCACCGTGCGCGTAGCTCATGTCGATCAACGCGTCCGAGGCTCGCTCCGCATCGACCGTGTCCAGGTTGAGGCGACCCAGCGACGAGGCAACAGCTGCCCGTGCCGTCACATCGTGCTCGACCTCCGCCTGCTCGAGTAGCGGGCCCAGCGCATCACTGCCATTTGCACCGAAGTACGCCTGGACAAGTGCATTGGCGGCCGCGGCCCTGACTTCAGGTGCGGGGTCCGACAGCGCTCGTTCGATCCTGTCCGCCACGCCGGAATTTTCGAGCCGACCGAGAGCTCGCACCGCGGCGGCACGAATGAATCGACTGTCAGAGTCGGCAAAGACATGGAGCCGGACCATGGCTGATCCACCGGTCGGGCGAGCGTCCTCTGCTGCTACGACGGACAGAAACGCGGCATTCAGCCTGGAAGTTCGGTTGGCGTCTGCGGGGGCGCACGAGGTGGCACTGACCGTCGTGAGCAGCAGGAAGAAGCGGGCGTTCAGGAGTTGATTCATGGGGCGAACATTAGGTTGGCGGCCCTCCGAGTGGTAGCTGTGGGCCTCTGTTACAGAGGGCCTCGCCATGGTCAGCGAGAGTGATCTCGACTTCGGGGCGCGCACACTGCACCAGCACCTTCTCAGGGTGACTCGGGTGGACGGTGGCCCGGCGTTGTTCGCGCGGGTGCCACTTGAGGACGACTTCGATGGAATCGATGCGACCGTAGGGATGGTCGTTCCGCTCGGAAGAAAGGAGTGAATCGCCGATCCTCAGGAGATCGTAGACGCTGTTGGTGGCACCCTCGAGCCATGGCACTGAGAGGGTCAGGACGCCGCGGCTTTGTCGTCTCTGCGGGCCGAAGCCCTGCCCAGAATGTCATGCACCCAGCGATCCGCTGGACCCATGAGTCGGTCGTGGAGATCCTGGAACACCGCGGTTGCGTCATCCCCGGCCCACCTGACGGGCAGAAGTACGC
>JAKMDG010000183.1 GCA_022428035.1 Longimicrobiales bacterium | reverse complement strand
GGCTTCCCGGTCGACTCCCTGCTCGTTGAAGAGGACAACGTGATCGGCGTTCGGACGACGCCTTCGGGACTCGGGCGAGATGGTGAGCCAGCCAGTGCGGACGCGATGCCCGCCGTCGACCTGACTGCGCGCGTGACCGTGCTCTCGGAGGGATCACGAGGTCCACTTTCGCAGGCGTGGTTCGACTGGCAGAGCGTGAAGGCAGAGAACCCTCAGATCTTTGCGCTCGGTGTGAAAGAGATCTGGGAGGTGAAGCAGCCGCTCGACAGGATCATTCACACGATGGCCTGGCCGCTGCCGACCGATGCCTTCGGTGGCAGCTTCATGTATCCGCTCTCCGACACCACCGTCGCGGTCGGTCTCGTCGTCGGTCTCGACTACGGGGATGCGCGACTCGACGTACATGAGTTGCTCCAACGGATGAAGCTGCATCCGCTCTTCCGAGGGATTCTCGAAGGCGGTGAGATGATCGAGTGGGGGGCCAAGACGATTCCCGAGGGTGGTTACTACTCGGTGGCCGAGCGTCGTCATGGTGATGGCCTGATCGTCATTGGAGATGCAGCAGGCTACGTGGAAGTCTCCTCTCTGAAGGGCATCCACTACGCGATGCACTCCGGGATCATGGCCGCCCGCCAGATCTTCGAAGCGTTGAAGAAGGACGACACTTCGGCAGATGCCCTGGCTGGCTACACAGCCGCCGTGGACGACAGCGTCATCATGAAGGATCTCAAGGAACGCCGGAACATGCGTCTGGCGTTTAAAGGCGGATTCTTTTCCGGTGGAGCGAAGGCTGGGCTGATGACCCTTACCAAAGGGGCATTTCCGGGCGGGAAGATCTCCATCGAAGAGGACGCGGCTGATCCCAAGCGGCTCGAGGGTGAGGCGGACACGTTCGTTCCCGACGGGAAGCTGACCTTCTCGAAGGTCGACGCGGTCTACAAGTCCGGGAACCAGACACGGGATGACATCCCCTCACACCTGATCGTAGGAGAGGATGTGAGTCCCGAGATCGCGGAGATGTACGTGCATCTCTGTCCCGCTGGCGTCTACGAGCGGGACGGGGACAAACTCGTGGTCAATGCGCCGAACTGTGTGGACTGCAAGGCGACGGACGTGCTCGGGCCGCGGTGGACGCCACGCGAGGGTGGGAGTGGGCCGGCGTACCGGCAGATGTAGGTGTGCCCGTTCCGGTCGCCGGCTAAGAGAGCCCGAATTGATACCTGTATCAGGTTCGTCACTCGCGAGAGAAGAGATTGCCAATATGCGAGGAAGCGGTGCGAGACATGGGGCTGTCGGCGCGAGTCTGAGACATCATTGGGCGCCGGCTGTAGCTGTGAGGGTTCGGCCTAGCTCATCATTTTCGTTTGACTCACCAGACTCAATGACACATAAAGAGTTATCGATGCGAAGCAATACGAACATCAGAGAGGTGATCTTGAGAGGTCTACTTGAGGTTAGTCCGGCGAGCGGTTCCGTAATGCTCTTGGCCACCAATTACCGCTGAGCCCGCGTGTCTGACAGATCCTTGACAGAGAGGGCTCGACGGCGCCTCTGGGGCGCTGTGAAGCCGTGGGCCCAGCGCGCCGTCGGCGACGGCAGCCCACCTCGCACAGTATGGGTTCTTGGTTGCCAGCGTTCGGGTACCACAATGATGCTGAGGATCTTTCAACGTGATTTCCGGACCCAGGTGTATTACGAGCCAAGTGACATCTTCACCGACATGCGCCTCCGCACGCCGGCTGAAGTCAATCAAGTTCTTGGCGCCAGCCCCGCGACGATACGAGTAGGTAAGCCACTGCTTGACTCTCAGCGAGCCCGCTCCCTTTTGGAGACGTACCCGGGTTCTGTCGGAATTTGGATGTTCAGACATTATCGAGCGGTCGCCGCATCGCACGTTCGCACGTTTGGCAATAAGAGTCCCCTGCGTGACATCGAGCCGATTATTTCGGGCGATTCTCGCACTTGGCGTGGAGAGAGCATCTCTGAGGAGACGAGGGCAACGGTAGCGGAGTATTTCTCTGAGTCGATGAATCCCGTTGATGCTGCAGCACTTCACTGGCTGGCAAGAAATAGGTTGTTCTTTGAACAGGACCTCGGGTCAAACGCTTGCGTTGTCTTATGCTCATACGAGGAGCTTGTCCGTGCTCCTAGGCGAGAATTGCAGCGTTTGTACTCCCACATTGGCGTAGAATATCCTCGGGCGGATTTATCGCGTGGCATTCATCAAGGGTCATTGGATCGCGGGCGGGAGGTCTGTCTGCGCGATGAGATCGAGGCAGAGTGCCAGTCCATGTGGAATCGCTTGATGAGCCTGCATCAGTCCTGAACTAGGCTGGCCCGTTTGCGACAGTATCACCAAGCCTGCCCTAACTCCAAGCGTTTTGAAAGGTGGGGACGGGCCGATCATGAACGGGTTGATCTGGTCGGAAGTCGGAGCGGTGGAGGTGCTCGGGCTTGGAAGGGCTACACGAGGTACAGTGGATTCGGGACAGACGGCGTAGCGGAACTCGCGGGCCGTGAACCCTAGCCTGAGCAATCATGGGGGAACGGTCTGGGGGCGTTTGCTCCCGCGGTGGAGCCGGGCTTGATGCCTCCGCTCTTGGACGGTCCAGTACGCTGATACCGCTTCCGGGCACAATCCAAGCGCTCTGCTTCTTGAGCCTGATCACATCCGTGGTCAAGTCTTCCCCGTCGGGGTTGACCCAGCTGGGATTCCAGTAGAGTAGGTATAGTTCGGACACTGCTCCATTGATCATGCCGTCGGGCCCGCGCACCAACGTTCACTTTCGGGCGGCTTCGGAACGGTCATCGGGGAGGGGTGGACCGGGGCTTGCCTTCCGAGCCCCGACTGACTCACCCCATGTCATGGCACCCGCTCGTCCCCCATCTCGAGTACTTCACCCCCGGGGAGCTCGATGCGACCGCCTACCTGGAGCATCATGGGAGCCGTGTCGGCGTAGTCGGCCGCCCGAATGATCCGGTCGCCCTGGAACTCGATCACCGTGACTCCGTTCGTGACAACCTCGGCTCCGGTGCCGACGCTGACCGCGCCCATCGGTCGGGCCTGGATCGCCGAGAAGACCCACTCGACCACCGCGCCGCTCGAGGTCACGTGCACGTTCCCGACGTTCATGTAGACATCGTCGGCCCAGGCATGCATCGCGTCCACGTACGCGACGATCTCCTGGATGCCCTGGTAGGTATGCTGATTCGGGAAGTCGTCGTAGGTGGCCTCGGGCCAGAACAGGTCCTCGATCAGCGTCTGGTCGCCACTCTCCCAAGCCGCCATCAGCGAGCGGGCGGTCAGCTCGGCCTCGCGCAGGCGTTGATTCTCCGATTCGGATAACTGAGTGCATCCGGTCAGTGCGATGACCACCAGTGAGGCGAACAGTACCGCGCGGGGCCGAGAGGCCGTGAGATACTTCAGGGTCACCCCGGCTCAGCCTCCCGCCCGACGCACCGGCATCGAGAGGTTCACGATCCGATACCCTGTCGCCGTTGCGATGATGGTCATCGTAAGAGGGCCGGTCGCCGCCTGATCGGGCGTGATCCGGCTCCCGAATCTCCACGTAGCCGAGACCACGGCGGAGCCATCGAACGCTGCGACCATCGCGTCTTCGAGCCAGAGTTCGTTCTCGGGCCGGAATCCGCCGCTCACGAAGCCCTGAGCCTCGTGCCACGAACGCACATCGGCAAAGCCTTCGATCCGATCCTCAGTATCGGAGGTGAATAAGGTCAGCGTGGGGTCCTGCAGAAACACGTCGCCGACCGCGTCAAGATCGTAGCGCCGCCACATGGCCAGCCACTGGTCGAGCGCCTGTTGGGCGGATGCTGGGCCGCTCACGACGTTCTGTCGGGCGCGCACCTCTTCTTCCGGTGCCGGGGCGCGATATGCCGATCGCTCGAAACGCTCACCGTTTTTCCACACGGCCTTCACCGACCGAACGTTGCCGATGTCCTCGAGGGGATTCCGGTCCAGCAGTACGAAGGTCACCGGTCGACCATGCTCGAGGACACCGTGTTCGTCGGAGACCCCGATCGCTTCCGCCGCGACCCGAGTTGCGGACTCGATCGCGGCCATCGGAGAGAGACCTCCGAAATTAACTAGCTCCTCGAGCTCTCCGTGGAGGGCTGGGTACGGGTCCGATCGCGGAGTCGAGAAATCCGTGCCCGCGATGATGGGAATGCCCTGGCGGTGGGCTTGCTCGACGAGGGCGCGGGCGAAGTCCACGTCGCAGCGGTCCGAGAGCGGGTTGTCGGGGTCCTCGGCGGCGCGGGCGTACATGGCGAGCGTCGCGTCGAGAACGGTCCCGCGGACCCGCATGGCGTCGAACAGCTCGGTGAAGATCGCCGATTCCGCGTCGAGATTACCGTATGGGGGCACCTGGTCGTGATGGTATTCGGTCGGCGCTTCGGCCATGCCTTCCCATGCGAGGCGACAGACATGGGAGATGACATCCACGCCGCTGTTGACGACCTCGAGTGGGCGCGTGGGGAAGACCATGCTGTGTGCCCACACGCGCATGCCTTGACGGTGAGCCTCCGTCGTGATGTCTCTCACGATCTCGGGCTCGAGGTTTGCGTAGACCTTGATGCCGGTCGCGTAGGTGCCCTTCGCCTGTGCTACCGCGGTGATCAGGTCGGTCTCGCGTGTGATCGCCTGCATCCATGGCACCTCGCCCGCGGTCTCCCCGGCCGCCGAGGATTGGGGACGCGGGTCTGCCAGGAAGGACGGCCCAGCCATGAGCGCCGAGAAGTAGACGTCGGGGGCGTCGATCACCCCAAGACGTGAATCCCGAGCCAGACCGGCAAGGGCCCTGCCATCCCCAGCCATGTCACGGACTCCTGTGATGCCCGCATACAGCATGCGGTACAGCTCGGCTTCGGCGCGTTCACGATTCGGTGCCGTGGCGAGGTGCACATGCGAGTCGATGAGGCCGGGGATCACGAATCCTCCACCCAGGTTGACGGCGACTGCCTCACGAGGTGCGTCCGGGCCGGACAGCAGCTCTCGTCGGCTCGAGACGGTCAGGATCTCGTTGCCGCGGATCGCCATTGCGGCGTCCTCGATGGGCGGTCCACCGCGGCCGTCGATGAGCGTGAATCCGTACAGCACCTCGAGCGGGGCCGAGCCGAGACCCTGGGCGGACGCAGGGGCTGTCTGGCTCAGCGCCAGGGCCACAGCGGCGAATGTGCAACGCAGAAGAAAGCGCATCATCTCATGGACAGGCCCGGAGGCCACTCCTCGCTTCGGACGGTGATGACGGGGGAACCACAGCCCCCCCCGCTTCGGCCAACACTCAACGGTGTTTCGCACGGAGCAAGGAAAAAGGTCCTTCAGGCGTCGTCCCCGATGTCCAGGCCGATCCCGGTCGGCGTCATGACCAGAGTCGGTAGAATCGTGCGGACCGGCTCTGCGCCGTAACCCTCCAGCGCGTCGTCGGCAGACTCGTATCGCGACAGCGCCTCGATCGTTTTGATCGTGGGGAAGACCATCGGAAGCTCGCCGCGGTCCAGTCGCCCGAGTGCCTCGCGAGGTGATAGCCAGAGCGCGTCCGTCATCTCTCGTGGGTCGACGATCGCGGTCGCGCCAGCCCGGACCTTCGCCGCGAAGAAGCGGGTGTCGTAGCGTCTTGGCTCTGGTTCGGGTGTGATCCAGTGTGCGATGTACTCGATGGCGTCGCCTGCGATCCGGCACTCCATGCGCGCGATGGCCTCCTCAAAGCTCAGCCGGTCGCCCATGAGCGCATCACGAATCTTGTCGATGGCCGGATCTTCGGCTGCGGTAGGCGGTGCGGATCCGTCGGCGCGAAGCCCGACCATAATGCCGGTCTCCTCGAATGCCTCTCTCAGTGCTGCGAGGTAATAGGCGATCGCCGGTGGCTCACCATCGTGCTCGAGGCGATCGCGCGCCGTATCGGTATCCAGATCATCCAGCAGTGAGACGACACCAGGCAGGGCGTCGGAGTTATCGACACGGCCCCCGGGGAAGACGTACGCACCGGGCACGAACCCGGCCTTCCGGCTCCGGCGCATGAGGAGCACTTCCATGCCACCCTCACCGTCCCGAAGCAGGACGATGGTGGCCGCCGCCCGAGGGGCTACCGGCACGGCTGGTGGATCTTCGATGGTCTTCGCGAACCCCTCCGGGAGGTCCTCGAAGGGGATGATGAACTCATCGTGCGGGCTCAACGGCCTGCCGCCATTCCGTCCTTACGCGGATCGGATGCTGCCGCCCACCCGCGCGGCAGCCGCAGGATGGCTTGTCCCCCTCCAAATGCTACGCCCTCCGGATCGCGCAGTTCGTGACCCAGCGCTTCGAGCCGTGCTGCCACCGCGGGGTCGAGGTTTTCGATCGCCACCTGGGTACCGGAAAAGTGGCGGAATCGCGCTGCGTCGATGGCCTCCTGCGCGTCCATGCCGTACTCGACGAGATTGAGCAGCACCTGGACGTGTCCCTGCGGCTGCATGGAGCCACCCATGACGCCGTACGAGAGCCACGGCTGACCCTCTCGTGTGACGAACGCTGGAATGATCGTGTGGAGTGGTCGCTTATTCGGGGCGATCTGATTGGGGTGACCGTCCTCGATCGTGAACCCGGCGCCCCGGTTCTGCAGCACGAGTCCCGTGCCAGGGACGACGGTCCGTGATCCGAAGTAGCCAAAGATCGAGTTGATGAAGGAGATCATGTTGCCGTGCCGATCAGCCACGGTCAGGTAGATCGTCTCCGAGTCCGTCGCGAGGTGACCCGGGGCAGGCCGGTTTGCCGCCTGCGATGGGTCGATCAGGCTCGCCCTTCCGGCCAGGTAATTGGCGTCGAGCATCGCCCCGGGCTGGACGTCCATATGGTCCGGGTCGGCGATGTACCGACTGAGGTCGGCGTGGGCCAGCTTCTTCGCCTCGATCAGCGTATGGAGATACTCGGCCGAATTGTGCTCCATCGTCGAGAAGTCGTACCCCTCGAGCATCTTCAGCATCTGGAGCGCCGCGATACCCTGGCCGGCCGGGGGAAGCTCCCACAGTGTATAGCCCTTGTAATCCACGCTCAGCGGTTCGACCCAGCGGGGCTCGTGGTTTTCCAGATCTTCGATGGTGAGGTAGCCCCCCAGCTCGGCGAGACCGTCGACGATCTCGCGACCCAGCTCACCACC
>JAKMDG010000174.1 GCA_022428035.1 Longimicrobiales bacterium | reverse complement strand
CCGTAGAAGGGTCGCACCCCAAGACGAGATGCCGTCCATGACGAGCGAAGTCCGTGGCGGACGCAGTCAACAGGGTGCCGCGAGGACGGCATCACGTTCCGTGCTTGACGTCCGATCCGAGCAGATCCACGATGTCGCGCGCTCGACCCACCCACCCTTACCTGGTACTCCATTGATCGCTCTTCCCGCCTATGAACGCGCTCCGAGCCTGACCCATCTGGAAACCTCCGTGGTGGAATGCGGAATTCAGGACGGACGACCGTTCGCAGTTCTGGCTGATACGGTCTTGTACCCGGAGGGAGGCGGGCAGCCTTCGGATCGTGGGACGATTGCCGGCGTCCCGGTGGTCGATGTCCAGAAGGTTGAAGGGCAGGTCCGACATGTGCTCGCTGATCCAGTCGAGCCCGGTCCCGTCACGGTCGAACTCGACTGGACTCGCCGGTTCGACCACATGCAGCAGCACACGGCCCAGCACCTCCTGACTGCCGTCGCTGCCGACCGATTCGGATGGCAAACCACGGCCTTTCACCTGGGCGAGCGCGTATCCGATATCGAGTTGGGTGTAGCAGCCATCGATCCGGAACAGCTCCAGATGCTCGAGGATGCCGTAGCCGCCGAGGTCCGCGCTGCGTGCGCGGTGACAGCGTTCCGCGTGAGCCATGAAGAGTACGAGAAGCTCGAAGTCCGGTCACGAGGTCTGCCGGCCGGGCACTCAGGGGACGTTCGACTCGTGGAGATCGAGGGCATCGACCTCAACACGTGCGGCGGCACACATTGCGCGACTACGGCGGATCTCGAGACGGTCAAGCTGCTCGGCACGGAGTCACTGCGCGGAGGAACCCGTGTCTTCTACCTGGCGGGCGAGCGCCTGCGTCGTCGCCTGGGTAGCGAAGTTGCGCGCACCGCTGCGCTGCGAGGCGTTCTTGGCGTGTCAGATGACGAGCTGGTCGGGGGCGTCGAGTCGAGACTCGATCAGGTGAAGGACGCCGGCAGGACGATCCGTCGCCTTGAAGAGAGGCTGACGAGTTTGCTTGCGGAACGATTCGTCGCGAGCCCCGAGGCCATCTCTGTCGAGCACCTGACGGGCCATGGTCTTCCGTTCCTTCAGCGCATCGCACGCGAAGTAGAGGCCCTCGATCCTACTCAGGCGGTCTTCCTGACCGCAGGAGAGGGAGAGGAAGGGTTCTTTCTCCTGGCAGCTGGTGCAGACTCCACGCTCGACGTGCCCGAGCTGGGTCCGCGTATCGCCGAGGTGCTCGAGGGTAAGGGCGGTGGGAAAGGGCGTGTCTTCCAGGGCCGTGTCCGTCGGCTCTCCAGGCGTGGCGAGGCGGCCGTACTCCTACGCTGATCGATCAGGTCGCGAAGGTCGCTCGATCGACTCAACTTGCGCGTCAATCCCTGCCTTCATGCCGAGTGAATTCCATGCCGTACATCGATCAGTCAGCGCGAGCTCGTCTTGGCGCCGGTGATGCTCCCGCGAGTCCGGGAGAGCTCAACTATGCGATCACCATGCTCGTCGACGCCTACCTCAAGCGATCCACTGAGACCGCGGGGCGCCTGCGGTACGCGCACCTCAACGAAGCGATCGGAGTGCTCGAGTGCGCGAAGCTCGAACTCTATCGACGAGTGGCGGCGCCGTACGAAGACGAGAAGATCACCGAGAGCGGGGACGTCTACTCAGTCGGCTGATCCGAGTCGTGGTGGTTGGCCACCGGGTCACGTGCGGTCGCCTCTCGGACCTGTCGCTGTAGTCGCCCGAGGATCGCACTCATGCCTCTGAGCCGCAGCGGTGACACGACCTCTCCGAGACCCATGGTGCTGTAGAAATCCGGGGGTACGGCCAGCACGTCTTCGACAGGATGTCCATTCAATCCCTCGAAAAGGATGCCTGCGAACCCGCGTACGGTCGGACTCTCGGGTGGCGCGTCGAAGAAGAGATGGACCGACCCGTCCGGGTCGACGCGTGTCGCCAGGAAGAAGGGGGTCTGGCACTCGTGCACCTGCTCGAGTTCGGAACGATCCGCGAGTAGATCCTCGGGAAGCGGGGGGACCTTTTTCGCGTACTGGAGGAGCGCCTGGACCCTCAGGTTCTTTGGCGCGCGCTCGAACCGGATGACAACGCGTTGTAGCGATTCGGGAATGCTCATACGCTCGACTACCGCGAGATGGCGGGACGGTTCCGACCAGATGCGATCGACATGAGAACCGATGTTGGGTCAGCGGGTATCCGATCCGTCGATGATGAGTGAACTCGCTGTCTACGGAGACCAGCATGTCCGTCGCCCACGATCCTGATCCGCGTTTCGAACAGTACACGCACCCGGAGCGCCTCGTCTCCGCAAGTTGGCTCGCCGAACACCTCGACGATCCGAATGTTGTGGTCGTCGAGTCCGACGAGGACGTACTTCTGTACGACACCGGTCATATTCCGGGCGCCGTGAAGATCGACTGGCACATGGACCTCAACGATGCGATGACCCGGGATTATCTCGACGGGGCGGGATTCGCGGAGCTCCTCGCCTCGAAGGGCATCTCGCGTGACACGACCGTAGTCTTCTACGGTGACAACTTCAACTGGTGGGCGGCGTACGCGCTGTGGGTCTTCACCCTTTTTGGGCATGCGGACGTCCGTCTACTCGATGGTGGTCGCTCCAAGTGGATGGCGGAGGGTCGTGATATGACAACCGACGTACCGCAGCGGCCCCGGGCCGAGTACCCGGCGGTGGAGCGTGACGACACCACCGTGCGCGCGTTCCGAGAGGACGTGATGGACCACCTGAAATCAGAGGGACGCATGGTCGATGTGCGGTCTCCCGGGGAGTTCAAGGGAGAGCTTTTACACATGCCCGACTACCCCCAGGAAGGCGCGATGCGCGGGGGGCACATTCCAGGCGCGTCCAACGTGCCGTGGAAGCGGGCGGCCAACGACGACGGAACGTTCCGCTCCGCTGACGAGCTCCGCGCCATCTACCTCGAGGAGCAGGGCCTGTCAGTAGATGACGATGTGGTCGCGTATTGCCGAATTGGTGAGCGATCGAGCCATACCTGGTTCGTGCTCACGCACCTCCTCGGCTTCGAGAAGGTTCGCAATTACGACGGCTCGTGGACCGAATGGGGCAACCTGGTGCGGGCACCGGTAGAGCGGTAACCCCTCACTGCTCGAGGACGAGCGACTCGAGTATGTCCGGGGCGGTACAACACGCGGTCGCCGCGGAGACTCTGTCGAGATGGTACGCTGCGTGGTCAGTTTCGAGC
>JAKMDG010000153.1 GCA_022428035.1 Longimicrobiales bacterium | reverse complement strand
GTATTCGAGGGGAGGACGTCTCGCGCTGACATCGGGATCTGTACCTTGAGTGTGGATCCGGGAATCGCATCGGCAGGAACCCCGATTTTCCGGGCCGGGTAGGGGATCGAGTATTTCCGAGGTCGGGTTGCGAGCGTTTTGAACGTTTCCAGACCTGATCTGAGCCCCTTCGTCGCGATCATGCGCCGCTTCCCGTTTCTCTTCGTGCTGGTCCTGGCCGGCCTGCCGTCGCTCATCTCCGGGCAGGACGTGGAGATGTTGGGTGCACGGTACGGGACACCGGTCCCGGAGGGATATCGGCGCTCGATGCTGGGCGCTGGGGACGCGGCCTTCGAGTTCCGCCGCGGATGGTCCGCCCGCCTGGCCGAGGCGCCACGGCGTGACTTCGACGGTCGCGACCTCCCGGCGTTTCGAGATGGCCCGCAGCTGCTGGGGCCGCGACAGAACACCGTGGAGGGCACGTTCCGTATTCCTGTTCTGCTCGGTCTCTACGCGAACTCCGATCCGTTGCCGCCCTACGGCCGGGACAAGATTCAGACTGCGTACTTCGGTGTCGATGACGGGACAATCACGGACTACTACGATGAGGTGTCCGGCGGGCGGGTGTCGCTACAGGGAGAAGTGATCGACTGGGTCACGGCGCCACGGGTGGACACGAGCTACACCGTCAATGAGAGCGGACTCGTGGGTGGCGTCCTGGGTGGGGGCGGGGCAGGCAATTTCGTGTGGGACCTGCTCGAGCTGCATAGCCTGGCGGATTGGTCGCGGTACGACAATGACGGACCCGACGGCATACCGAATTCGGGCGATGACGACGGTTACGTGGACGTTCTGGCGGTCATCCATCCAACCCGAGGAGGTGAGTGCGGTGGCTCCGGCTCGAAGGACCGGATCTGGTCGCATCGCTGGTCACTCTCATCTGCCGTATTCAGCGAGTTCGAGACGAGCACCCCCTCGGCCAACGGCGGCTTCATTCGTGTCGACGATTACACGATCCAGCCGGCGGTTGCGTGCAGCGCCGGAGATCTGGCTCAGATTGGGGTCTTCACCCATGAGTTGGGGCACGCGTTCGGCCTGCCTGATCTGTACGACACGGAGGGCTTCAACGGGACACACTCGGGTGTTGGCACCTGGGACTTGATGGGCTCGGGCTCATGGGGATGTGGTAACCAGACGCCGGAGAAGCCATGCCATCTTGGGGCGTGGAGCAAAGCCGCCCTCGGCTGGGTCGATGTCGTCACGCTATCACCGGATACCGATCACGGGTCGCTCCAGCTGGGACCGGTTCAGACCGGTGGCACGGTATTTCGTGTCGATGCGACCGATGGGTCCGGCGAATACTTCCTGATCGAAAACCGCCAGGCAGTTGGCTACGACCAGACCGTCTGGGCCTCAGGCCTCCTGGTCTGGCAGGTGGATCCGGACTGGGTGCTGAACCGTTGGGCGTCGAATCGCGTCAACGCTCAGCCGCATATGGGCATCTGGCTTCGCCAGGCGGATGGTGAAGACGATCTCGGGCGAGGGCGAGGTCGGGGCGACGGGGGCGATCCATTCCCGGGTCAGACCGGCAATACGGTGTTCCACGCTGCCTCGAGTCCGTCGCCCATCTCCTACCTGGGTGGGTTCGCCGGCCTGACGATGTTCGACATCGCGCCGAATGGCGAGGACATGCGCTTTCGACTCCTGACGCGGCAGACGACGGTTGTGTTGGCCGCACAGGGCACGGCAAGTGAGGCGGGTCTTTTTCTGGTGAATGGCCGGGCAGTCGACCCGTCAGCGACGACCTTCCTGTCTCCACCGTTCGTGACCTGGACCGTCGAGGCCGCGGAGGGCGAGGTGATCACGCCGGGTCAGCGGCGACCCTTCCTGGGGTGGCAAGAGGAGCCTGCAGAGGGCCGAACGAGGCGTATTGTGACTCCCGTGGCCGACGCCACCTACGTTGCTGAGTACGGATCTGTCGAATACCTCCTCGACGTGACATTGACCGGAGCGGTCAACGGTATCGGACCGGCGGATCTCGTCACGAATCCGATCGACGCTGACTTCTGGTTTGAGCCCGGAGCTTCTGTCGTCCTGACGGCAGAGCCGAAGACCGGTTTTGAGTTCCTCCGGTGGACCGATGATCTGGCAGGGCAGCCGAATCCCGCAACCGTCTCGATGC
>JAKMDG010000147.1 GCA_022428035.1 Longimicrobiales bacterium | reverse complement strand
GTTTCTCGGAGCCGGGCTGGCCATGCCGACGGATCGTCAGGGACAGTCTCAGTCTCTGAGAGACGAAGTGCGTCCAGATCGAGCTTCTTGCTCAGATCGGTGTACCGCCACTCTTCCAGCCGGGTGGTCGGCATCGGGGTCTGCTCGTATCTGCCCCAGGCATGCTCTCGTCGCTCACGAAGCCAAACAGGCTCGCCGATGGCGAGGCGCTCTACCGCAGCTGCGTTGAGGGCGTCAGTGACCCCTTCCACGGCTCCCGTCTCCTTCAGTGCAATGTCTGTCATCAGCCCACCGATCCTTCCATCTCAAGCTCGATGAGGCGATTGAGTTCCACGGCGTACTCGAGCGGGAGCTCCTTCGCGATCGGCTCGATGAAACCGCGGACGATCATCGCCATGGCTTCGTCCTCGGGGATTCCGCGGCTGGTCAGATAGAAGAGCTGTTCTTCGCCGATCCGTGAGACCGAGGCCTCATGTCCGACGTTGGCGTCGTTCTCTTCGATCTCGATGTACGGGTAGGTGTCCGTACGGGACGTGTCGTTGATGAGCAGCGCATCGCACTCGACATTCGAGCGAGCATGGTGCGCACCCTCGTGAACCTTCAGCAGACCGCGGTACGTGGAACGACCGTGTCCCTTTGAAATTGACTTGGAAACGATCGAAGATGTGGTGTGCGGAGCGGCGTGAATGACCTTGCCGCCGGTGTCCTGGTGCTGCCCATCACCCGAATAGGCGATGGAGAGGATCTCGCCGTGCGCATGCTCACCCATCAAGTAGCAGGATGGGTACTTCATGGTCAGCTTCGACCCGAGGTTGCCGTCTAGCCACTCCATGTGCCCGCCCTCTTCGACGATCGCACGCTGGGTAACCAGATTATACATGTTGTTCGACCAGTTCTGGATGGTCGTGTACCGGAATCGCGCGTTCTTCTTGACGATGATCTCGATGACGCCGGAGTGGAACGACTCGGTCGAGTAAACCGGAGCAGTACAGCCTTCGATGTAGTGGGCCTGAGCGCCCTCGTCGACGATGATCAGCGTCCGCTCGAACTGCCCCATCCGCTCCTGATTCACACGGAAGTACGCCTGCAGCGGCGTGTCGAGGGAGACACCTTTCGGGATGTACACGAAGGAGCCACCCGACCAGACCGCGGAGTTCATTGCGGAGAACTTGTTGTCACCCGTGGGGATGATCGTTCCGAAGTGCTCGCGGAAGAGCTCGGGGTGCTTCTTCAGGCCATCCTCGATCGAGTCGAAGATGACGCCCTGCTTCTCCCACTCCTCGCGGAGCGAGTGATACACCATTTCGGACTCGTACTGCGCGCCGACGCCAGCGAGGATCTCACGCTCCGCCTCGGGAATCCCCAGCTTCTCGAACGTACTCTTGATGTCTTCCGGTACGTCGTCCCAGGAGTGCTCCATACGGTCCTGGGGGCGGACGTAAAAGTAGATCTCGTCGAGGACCTCCTCGAGGCTGTCGAGATCGCCGCCCCACTTGGGCATCGGCTTGGATTCATAGACCTCGAGCGCCTTAAGCCGGAAGTCGAGCATCCACTCAGGCTCTTCCTTGTACTCTGAAATCTCGCGCACGACTTTTTCCGACAGACCCTTCTCGGCTCTGTAGACCGGGTCGGCCTCGGTGACAAAGTCGTACTTGTACTCGTCGAGACCCAGGTCCTGGATCGTCTCGTTCTGTGGCATGGCAGGGTACTCCGTTTCGTGTCAGAGGAGGGCGATCAGGACGCTGCGGCCGCCGATTCGACCTCTTCGTACTCGCTGTAGCCGTCGGCCTCGAGTTCGAGCGCAATCTCGGGGCCACCGGACTTCACAATGCGACCGTCGACCATGACATGGACGAAGTCCGGCTTGATGTAGTCGAGCAGACGCTGGTAGTGCGTAATCAGGAGAACCGACATGGCAGGGTCCTCTTCGCTCAGCTTGTTCACGCCGCTCGCGACAATCTTGAGGGCATCGATATCGAGCCCAGAGTCCGTCTCATCCATCACCGCGAGCTTGGGCTTGAGCATCGCCATCTGAAGAATCTCGTTCCGCTTTTTCTCGCCGCCTGAAAAGCCGTCGTTTACGTG
>JAKMDG010000144.1 GCA_022428035.1 Longimicrobiales bacterium | reverse complement strand
TCTCTCGCTGACGGATTCTCCAGCCGCAGCAAGGCGAAACCCCGCCCGGATCACCGGGTGGGGTTTTCGTTTGCCCGCGGGGCACCCACAATGGCGTCTCGACCCTTCCCTGACCGGATTCTTCGATGACGTATTTCGTCTTCCGTACGCACCCTGACGCCGATGTTCGATCATCCGCGCTCGGCGGGCCCGGCATGCTCGTGGCAGCAGCGCTCACGATCGCCGTTGTCGGCGTGACGCCCGCTCATGCGATGGGCCAGGTCGATCCCGATATCGCAGCGCGCGTGGATGAGGTCTTCTCCCAGTGGGATACCGAGATGTCCCCCGGATGCGCGGTCGGTGTGACGCAGAACGGAGAGACGCTGCTCGAGGCCGCGTATGGCATGGCCGACCTCGAATGGGGCATCCCGAATACACCGGAGACGATCTTCGAGGGAGGATCGGTCTCGAAGCAGTTCACGGCTGCGGCGGTGAGTCTGCTCGTGCTCGACGGCGTGCTTTCGCTGGATGACGACGTCCGCGAGTTGGTGCCTGAGCTTCCCGACTACGGCCACACCATCACGCTGCACCACCTCATGACCCACACGAGCGGTCTGCGTGACTGGGGAAGCGTAGCCTCCATTTCCGGGTGGGGCCGTGAAGATCGCGCTCATGATCACGACGACGTCGTCGACATCCTGAGTCGGCAGACCGAACTCAACTTCGAACCCGGGCTCGAATACTCCTACAGCAACAGCGGATACAACCTGCTTGCCGTGGTCGTGGACCGTGCGAGCGGCATGCCGTTCGCGGATTTTTCCAAAACACGACTCTTCGAGCCTGCGGGCATGATGAACACGCAGTGGCGGGACAACTACCGTCGGATTGTTCGGGGCCGGTCCTCTGCGTACAACCGCACCAAGGACGGCTGGGAGATCAATCGGCCGGTGGAGTACGTGCACGGAAACGGAGGTATCCTGACCACGGTCCGAGATCTCGGTACGTGGAACCAGGTCCTCACGACCGGTGGTCCGTGGGGCCAGGCCTTCCTGGCATTGATGCTCCGGCCTGGCGTCCTGAATGACGGCTCGGAGATCAACTATGCGGGCGGCCTCATGGTTTCCCCACTCGAAAACGTGCAGTCCGTGAGCCATACGGGCTCTACGGCCGGCTACCGGGCCTACCTCAGTCGCTTTCCCGAGCAGGGACTCTCCGTAGCCATGCTGTGTAACGCATCCAACGTCTCCACCGGTGGCAACGGCGGACGTGTCGCCCGAGCGTTCCTCGGCGATGCAGTGCAAGGCAGCGACTCACCCGACTTCCAGGCCGAGTCTGCCGGCTTTGATCTCGAGCCGTTTGTCGGCCTTTACCGGGAACCCATGACAGGGGGTCCGCTACAGATCGAGCTGCGTGATGGTGTCCTCTATTCTGGTTCGACACCCCTCCTTCCCCTGTCAGGCTCCGAGTTCCAGGTCGGGTCCGGTGATCGCCGCTACGTCTTCGAGCGTTACGGCAGCACTGTCGTCGGCTTCCAGGTGGAGGACTGGCAGTACTCGGACCGTCGCTACGACCGTGTCGCCGCGTGGGCACCGACAGCGTCTGAGCTCCGTGTCTTCGAAGGTGAGTTCAGCAGCGAGGATGCCGAAACGACCTTCCGCGTGACCGCCACCGAGACCGGGCTCGAACTCTGGCAGCGCCCCAACGACACGCTCGAGGTTCGGCCCGTATACGATGATGCCTTTCGATCCGGCGGTCGGATCGTACGCTTCCGACGGGACAGTTCCGGCCGGGTGACCGAGTTGTCGCTGAGCATCGGACGCGTGTACGACATGCGGTTTGCGCGCACGGAGGGCTGACGAGCCAACGTGCACTCGGGGCCGAGAGCGGCCAGGAACGACGGTCACATCGCTGGTCATTCCCGTTGGCTCCGGGTACTTTCGCGGCCTCTAGCCCGGAGGCGGCCCAAATGAAATCGCGTATGTCCCTACCCCGCGCAGCATTGACCCCGATCATCGCCCTCGCGGTGCTCGGAGGGTACACCCCGCTCGACGGCCAGGAGACGGTCCGTCTGTCGCTGGATCACTACATGGATCTGGAGACCGTGTCCGGCCCTCAGATCTCCCCCGACGGATCGCGCATCGTCTATACACGCAGCTGGTTCGACATGGTGAACGACCGACGTGAGTCGTCGCTGTGGATGATGGATACCGATGGGTCGCGCAGCCGGCATCTGCTCGAAGGAGGGGGCGCTCTGTGGTCACCCGATGGGACGCGGATCCTGTTCACGGCACCCGGCGAACCAGGGGGTACCCAGATCCACGTTCGCTGGATGGACGCGGAGGGTGCCACCTCACAGATCACGCGCCTGGAGAATGGACCGGACAACGTTCGATGGTCTCCGGACGGCAACTGGATCGCCTTCACCAGCCGCGTGGACAGTCGGGCCGATTTCGCCGGTGTGACGTTACCCGATCGCCCTGACGGTGCTCAGTGGACGCCGGGGCCGAAGATCGTCGAACGGGCCGGGTACAAGCGTGATCGCGCAGGGTACGTCGACACCGGATGGACCCACATCTTCGTGGTCCCCGCCGAGGGCGGTACACCCCGTCAACTGACGCGCGGCGACTGGAATCACAACGGCGTCGCCTGGAGCCCCGACGGTACGGAGATCTACTTCACCTCGTACAGGACTGAGGACTGGGACGCGCCGGAGCACTGGCAGGAATCGGACGTATACGCGGTTCAGGTCAGCTCAGGCGAAATCAGCCGACTCACGGATAAGCGGGGTGGAGACGGATCCCCCGTGCCCTCACCCGACGGATCGTTCATCGCCTACATCTCGGGTGACGAGCATCAGGACACGTACCGCAACTCGCGCATCCATGTCATGAACCGCGACGGATCCGGGCAGCGCAGTATCTCGGGGGAGTACGACCGCCAGGCGGGTGGCCTCATGTGGGCGCCGGACGGGAGCGGCCTGTACTTCGACGTCTCCCGCGAAGGGTACCGGAGCCTCCACTTCGTTTCCATGGATGGAGGCGTAGAGCGGGTCACCGAGGGCAACCGCCTCATGACCCTGTCGTCATTTTCGGACGACGGTATGGCGGTGGGCACCATCGCGAGCGCGTACGAGCCGGGCGATCTCTACCGCTGGCGACTGAACGCGCCGGAAGATCCGATGCGCCTGACCGAGGTGAACGCCGACATGCTGCACAACGTCGTCCTCGGCGAGGTCGAGGAAATTTGGTATCCCTCTGCCCCGTTCGACATCCAGGGATGGATCGTGAAGCCGCCGGATTTCGACCCCGAGCGGGAATACCCGCTCATGCTCGCCATCCATGGCGGTCCGCACGGCATGTACAACGGCGGCTTCAACTTCGCCTTTCAGGAGCACGCGGCAAACGACTACGTCGTCCTCTACACGAATCCGCGTGGCTCGACGGGATACGGGACCGAATTCGCGAACGCCATCCAGAACGACTATCCCGGCATCGATATGCAGGACCTGATGCGCGGCGTGGACTACATGCTCGAGACGGGATACATCGACGAGGACAACCTGTTCGTGTATGGATGCTCAGGTGGCGGTATCCTGACGACATACATCGTCGGCAATACAGACCGCTTCACCGCGGCCTCTGCCAACTGCCCGATCGTGAACTGGATGTCTGCCATGGGTACGTCCGACGCGATCGGCTACATGCGCACCTTTGATGTCCCGTTCTGGGAGGATCCCGCCGAGTGGATCGACCGCTCGTCCATCTTCTACGTGGGGAACGTGACCACGCCCACGATGCTGATGACCGGGGAGCGGGACCTGCGCACGCCGATGGGCCAGACCGAGGAGTATTATCAGGCGCTCCAGTACGTCGACGTACCCACGGTCATGGTCCGATTCCAGGACGAATGGCATGGGACCGGATCACGCCCTTCGAACTTCATGAGGACTCAACTGTATCTTCGTAAGTGGTGGGAACAGTGGGGCACCCATGATGCCAGGCTTGTGAGTTGAACATTCGCCGGACCTTTCCTGAGAAACAGATGGCGCTGCGCATCATCAGGGCCGATCTTCACACGCACTCCGGTGTACTGCTTCGTCCCGGGCGACTGGTAGAGTCCAGTCCCGGTTTCGTAACGAACACGTGATTGTTTTGAGCACTTCATCGACCCAGATCAGTCCTGCGGAGCGCCTGAGCGGCATCCTCCCTGACGTCGAGATCGCTGCACTTGCGCCGATCATCGAGGAAATCGAGGAGCTGAAAGTCCGTCGCAAGGCCGCGATTCTGGCGCATAACTACATGACGCCGGACATCTTTCATGGCGTCTCGGACCTCAGGGGCGACTCGCTCGCGCTGGCCCGGATGGCCGCAGAGACCGAGGCCGAGGTCATCGTGATGGCCGGCGTTCACTTCATGGCCGAAACCGCCAAGATCGTGAACGAGGAAAAGACCGTCCTCATTCCCGACCTGCGAGCCGGCTGCTCACTGGCCGATGCGATTACCGGTGCAGACGTCCGCCTGCTCAGAGAGCGCTACCCGGGCGTCCCCGTGGTCACCTATGTGAACACCTCCGCCGACGTGAAGGGCGAGTCCGACATCTGCTGCACCTCGGGCAACGCGGTTCAGGTCGTCGAATCGCTGGGAACGGACCGCGTGATCTTTCTCCCGGACCAGTATCTCGGGCGCTGGGTCGCGCAGAACACCGACGTCGAGATCATTCTGTGGGAAGGCGCGTGCGAAGTGCACGAGCGCTTTACCGCCGAGGAGTTGCGGGGGTACAGGACACTCAATCCGGGGATCCAGATCATCGCGCACCCCGAGTGCCCGCCGGACGTGCTGGATGAAGCGGACTTCGTCGGCTCCACAGCCGGAATGATCAACTGGGTGAAGTCGGAGCGTCCCAGACAGGTCGTCATGGTGACCGAGTGCTCGATGAGCGACAACGTCGCCGTCGAATCGCCAGAGACCGAGTTCCTGCGGCCGTGCAACCTGTGCCCGCACATGAAGCGCATTACCCTGGAAAACATCCGGGACGCGCTGCGTGACATGAAGCACGAAGTCACGATCGACCCGGCGATTGCCGAGCGGGCTCGCCTGGCCGTCGAGCGGATGCTCGCGGTTCAGGTCTGACACAACCCCGTACGACAATCGACATCGACAGCTTCCTCTCGGCGGCACTCACCGAAGACCTCGGTGAACGCGGTGACGTCACGTCCGACGCGACGATTCCCGAGGATGCCCAGGCGTCGGCTCACCTCGTCGCACGTCAGGCAGGCTGTATTGCCGGACTGGCCGTCGCGCTGCGTTGCTTCGAGCTACTCGACGACGAGCTCGAGATCGGAGCCCTCACCCAGGACGGCGACGTGGTGTCTGCCGGAACGCGGCTGGCCACGCTCCGCGGAGATGCACGCAGCATACTGGCGGCGGAACGACTGGCTCTGAATCTGCTCGGTCAGTTGAGCGGCGTCGCGACCGCGACGCGGGAGCTCGTCGATCGCGTGGATGGCACCCAAGCCCGCGTCATCGATACGCGGAAAACGGTACCCCTGCTGCGGAGCCTTCAAAAGATGGCGGTGATGGCCGGCGGCGGCGGCAACCACCGCATGGGCCTCTACGA
>JAKMDG010000140.1 GCA_022428035.1 Longimicrobiales bacterium | reverse complement strand
GTGAACCGCTCGCAAGGACAACGGCCCGCCGTACCGCAGTATCTCATCCGGCGCAACATCCCTGGGATCGATCAGTTGGACGCCGGTGAACTCAGGGCAGCCGCTCGGAAGTCGAATCGGGTCCTGGCGGATCTGGGCTCGGAGATCCAGTGGGTCCACAGCTACGTCGTCGCCGACAGTCTGTACTGCCTGAACGTCTCACCCGACGAGGAACTCATCAGGGAGCACGCGCGACTGACCGGC
Organism: Longimicrobiales bacterium; assembly: GCA_022428035.1. GTDB lineage: Bacteria > Gemmatimonadota > Gemmatimonadetes > Longimicrobiales > Gaopeijiaceae > UBA2589. The sequence goes on along the minus strand of JAKMDG010000140.1, from coordinate 3,910 downwards.
TTGCCGGCGAACGAGGTCTGCGAGATCGCGAAGGTGATCGACCCGGAGACGGGGCAGTAGTGGCCCGGTAGATCGGGGCTACTCCTCCTCGCCCTCGACCCCCGCTTCCTGCAGCCGGAATACCGGAACCGCCGCCGCAGCCCCCGCCATCGGCGCAGCGATGTAGATCCAGACGTTCGCCAGCGAACCGTCGGCCATCATCGATTCCACCATCAGAGGACCGATGCCAACCGCCGGATTGAACGCCGCACCCGAAACGTCCCCGACCCCGAAGATGCCGGCGGTGACGGTGAAGCCGATCGCCAGCCCGTAGTAGGCGTTGCTGCGCGTCTTCTTCGCCATCGCCACGTTCAGGATCACGAGCATGAGCAGGAAGGTGAAGAGGACCTCGGCGAGCAGGATGTGGGTCAGGCTGTACCCAGGCCCGGGCTTGGGTGCGAAGGATTCGGCGGCGATGAACTGCACGACCGTCGCCGCGAGCCACGCGCCGAGGATCTGCGACGCGATGTAGGGAGCCACGTCCCGCCGTTCGACGCCCCCCGCCATCAAGAAGCCGACCGTCACGGCCGGGTTGTAGTGGGCACCGGAGACGTGCCCCCCCATGTACACGAGCGCGGTCAGGCTGAGGCCTATGGCGATCGGGGCCATGGCGTGACCGGCGGTGACGCTCATGCCGATCGTGAAGACGAGGAAGAAGGTCCCGATCAACTCCGTGACGTAGCGGTCCACAGGTCGCTCCTGGTGCACGCAGGCGGCATTCGTTGTCAGTACATCGCGGGGTCGCGATGATCCTGGACGCGCCGAGTCTGGGGAGCGGCAACCCTCGCGACAAGTTCGACCGTCTACGCGTGTAGTCCTGACCCCGTACAACGTAACTCTGGAGTTCCCGATGGTCCGACCGCTGTCCCGGCGCGCGATGCTCGCCCCGCTCACCCTCGCCGTTGCTACGCTCGTCGCGTGCGGGGGCGGAGATGCCGCCTCCGGCGGCGCTGCAGGGGACGGTGGTGCTGTCTCGCTCGGATCTCCCGAGGCCTCGTTTCCGCAGGATTTCGGCGCGATCCAGACGGCCCTCGAGCGCTCGGACGGCACCGTGCTGGTCGCGGATCCGCTCGGTGGGGCGCTGTACTCGGTCGACCTGGGCGCAGGCACACGCGAGCAGATCGGTCAGGAAGGGCAGGGGCCGGAGGAGTATCAGCAGCCTGACGCCGTATGGGCTCTACCTGGTGACTCGATACTCCTGATCGACCTCGGGAACGGGCGCATGGTCTCGTTGAGCCCGGACCTGGAGTTTGGGCCGACGGGGCCGCTCTCAGCGGGGGATCCGCGCTCCGGTCTTACGATCGCGATCCCCGAGTCGGTCGACGGAAACGGCAACGTATACTCGCGCTCCATGGGCGGGGCCATACTTGGCGAACGGCCAGATTCCGGAGCGGTGCTGCGGATCCAACGCGGCACTCTCGCGATCGATACGGTGGCCATGTTCAGGGTACCCGAAGTGACCATCACGGAGTCGGGCAGCGCGGAAAACCGCGATGTATCCATGAGCCTGATTCCCCTCTCGCCCCAGGATGCCTGGGGTGTCGCCTCCGACGGATCGATCGTGCTGGCTCGTTCGGCTGATTACCATATCGACTGGATCGGCACCGACGGCTCCGTAACCGCCGGACCTCCGGTCGAATACGAGGCGTTCGCGATTGGAATGGACGAGAAGCGGGAGTGGTCCCGATCTCAGGCCGAGACCGGCGGCGGGATCAGCATCGGCATCACCGTGGACAACGGAGTGCTCTCCACCAGCTTCGGTCGGGGTGGTGGCGGTGGCGGTCAGGACGAGGATGAGGATCTGGACCAGTACGCGTGGCCGGACGCCAAGCCGCCCTTCTATGGGACGCGGATCATCGTCGATCCGCAGAACCGCGCCTGGGTGCGACGGCATGTCGACGCCGGTCAGCCGACCACCTACGACGTCTTCGACCGCCGGGGCGAGCGGGTCGCCACGTACGAGCTTCCGTTCCGGAGCCGGGTGGTCTCGTTCGGTCCGTCCGGGGTGTACGTCGCGTCACTCGACGACTTCGACCTGAACTACCTGCACCGGTACGCGATGCCGATGTAAACGCGCAGATCCCAGCCTGCGTGGACGGCGGCCGACCTTGCTTCGTGCGGGGGTCGGTCGTCGACGTATGCGGGTGAGTCAGCGTACGGGCTGCCCCGCGACGTAGACCTGCTCCAGGCTTCTCGTGTTCTCGAGATCGTCGAGCGGGTTCTCGGTCAGGACCATGAAGTCGGCCCACATGCCAGGTGCGAGTACCCCCCGGTCTCCCAGATCAAGGCAGGAGGCCGCGACGCTGGTCGCGCTCATGAGGACCTGCTCCGGGGTCATCCCGGCGTGGCCCATCATCCACAGCTCCATGTGCTCGAAGTAGCCGGGAAAACGTCCTGCAGGTCCTGCATCCGTGCCCATGGCGACCTGGAGCCGCGCGTCCGAGATCGCTTTCACATTCAGCAGCGCCTGCTCGAGCGCCACGCGATAGCCAGCCGCCGCGGGGCTGGACGCCATCCGCTCCATGAAGGCCGGCTCTGACACGCGGGCGACCTCACCCGCGTGAGCGTACTCCGTGAAAAACGGGTCATCGAAAAAGTCCGGACGTTCACCGTACACGAAGGTGCTGACCTCTCGCGTCAGGGTCGGCACGTAGCAGACGCCGGTCTCACGCAGCTGTCCCAGGAATTCGTCGTCCACGTCTACGTCGCGCACCGAGTGGGCGACCATGGACGAGCCCATCTCAAGCAGGCGCTTGGCGTCATCGAGGTAGAAGAGGTGGGTAGCAAGGCGGACGTCGTTCTCTTCCGCGACGTCGAGCACTGCCTGAATCGCGTCCCACGGCATCTTGGCCACGGTGCCGAGGTTGTCATCGACACGCAGCTTCAACCAATCCACACCCGATTCGACATTCGCCTGCGCGTCCGCGTGAGCCTGCTCCGGATCAGATGCGGCGATGACCGGTCCGGCCACGAAGAGGCGAGCTCTCGGATCTGTCGGGGTCGCTTGGTCACGGGCCGCCAGCACGGCATCCGTGTCACCGAGGCTGTTGACCGTGGTGACGCCATACCTGGCGAATAGCTCAAGATCACCACGAACGCGGTCGACCTCGTTGACCACCGATTCGTCTGCCCATAGACCGCTCACATGACCGTGGGCGTTGATGAGCCCGGGGATCACGTAACGCCCCGAGAGGTCGACCGTCTCGGTGACATCGGCGCCTTCGGGCACGGAGCCGTCAGAGGACATGCCTACAATCCGGCCTTCGCGCACGAAGAGCGTCGTGTTCGGCACGGCGGTAGCGCCCGATCCGTCCCAGACGGTCGCGCCCGAAAATGCTGTCGTCGAGGACCCGGGGGCGGAGGTGGAACAAGCGGCAACGAGCGCCGAGAGGACAAGAACGGGGAACAGTCGGCTGATATTCATGAGCCTAGGGTAGGGAGGTGATGACTTCGCCGCAAAATTGGAACGTAGGCGCCGGCGTTGATGGAGCGTTCGGGGCCACATGGAGCGCATTCGAGACTGCTGGCAGAGGTCTCGACTGAAGCGTACTTTCTTAGGAAGGTTTAGCGCTCAAAATCCCTTGCAGAACAGGGCTTTTCTCCGGTTCCGTGGGCAGTGCTCGACCGAGGCTTGAACGTGAGGCAAGAATCCCGTGAAGACGCTGGCCGTTTCGACGACGCTGATGGGCGCTATGCTCATGGTGTCGGGCACGCTCCAGTCCGGGATCGAGGGACCACCGGAGACTCGCGTGGCGACTCCGATGCGGACGGCTCCTGCCGCAGACGACCAGTCACTCGTGGAGGAGTACTGCGTTCGGTGCCACAACGAACGCCGGCTCCGGGGCAACCTCTCGCTCGAGACCTTCAATGT
>JAKMDG010000136.1 GCA_022428035.1 Longimicrobiales bacterium | reverse complement strand
CTTCAGCACGGCGCCACGTTCGCTGATGGGCTCGCGAACCAAATGGTGCTGGACGCCGTGAAGATGTCGGGGTCCGAGCGTCGCTGGATTCGCCCCGAGGAGACGCAGGCCGGTGTTTGAGGTCGAGGGCCAGAACGTCCTCGTGACCGGGGCGGCTCAGGGCCTGGGTGCTGCCATCGCCCGACACCTCCACTCATGTGGCGCGCGACTGATCCTGATGGACTGGAACGAGGAGAGGCTGTCCGAGACCGCGTCTGCCTGTCCCGGCGCGGTGACTGTCGTCGTGGATCTGGGTGATGCTGGTGCGACTCAGCGTGCGCTCGACTCATTGATCTCGAGCCCTGTCGACACCGTCATTCACAACGCGGCGATCCTCCGCGTCGAGCCATTGGCCGACGTCAGCCTGGAGGCCTTTCAGGCCACCATGGACGTGGGCATTCAGGCGGGCTTTCAGCTCACGAAGGCGGTCTGGCCCCACATGCAAAAGTCTGGCGGGGCTCTTGTCTTCGTCTCGTCTCGCTCAGGAATCGAGGGCTTCGCGGACGAGACGGCCTACTGCGCGTCCAAGCATGCGCTCGAGGGCTTCTCGAAGTGCCTCGCCATGGAGGGAGAGTCTCAGGGCATTCTTTCCGTGACCGTCACGCCGGGCATGTACATGCGCACACCCATGTCCGAAATCACCTATCCGCCGGAGCTCAGGGAGAAGTGGGTCGATCCCATCGAGTTGGCCCCGGCCTTCGAATACCTAGCTACCCGTCCCATGCATCTGTCCGGTCAGCGACTGAGTGCGTGGGAACTTTCACAGGAGCAGCATCAGCGATGAGCATGCAGGATATCTACGACTGGATCGACGCGAACGCCGACGAGTGTGTCCGCGACCTCCAACGCTTCGTTCAGCAGCCCTCGATCTCTGCGCAGGACGTCGGGCTGCGGGAGTGCGCAGCGCTCGTTCGAGACATGATGCATGACGATGGCCTGCCCGCTGAATTCCACGAGCTCGCAGAGGGCCCGCCCGTCGTGTTCGGGCACCTCGAGGCCAAGAAGCCAGCCAAGACCATCCTGTGTTACTCACACTACGACGTGCAGCCGCCAGAGCCCCTCGACGAATGGACCCACGGGGGTCCGTGGTCCGGAGAGATCGTCGATGGTGTCATGTATGGCCGTGGCTCCACGGACAACAAGTCCGGAGTCCTGGCCTTCAACAAGGCAGCGAAGGCGTTCCTGGAGGTCCGGGGCGAGGTGCCGGTCAATCTGAAGTTCCTCATTGAAGGCGAGGAAGAGATCGGTTCGCCGAACCTGGCGGCGTGGGCGGAGCAGAACGAGGAACTGCTGAAGGCGGACGGCATGCACTGCCTCGACGGTTCCATGGAAACCGGCACAGAGGTTCCCGACGTCTCCCTCGGCCTCAAGTCGGTACTGTTTGTGGAGCTGATCGCGCGCGGCGCGAAGATGGACGTACACTCTCTGAACTTCCCCCTGGTCGAGTCCCCGGTGTGGGAACTGATCTGGGCGCTGAACACGATTCTGGATCGCGATCGGAACATTCTGATTGAAGGGTGGGAAGAGGGCATCTGGCAGCTCGGCCCCGACGACGAGGCGCAACTCACCGACAAGGCTGCACGGGTCGACCTGGGTGCCCTCAAGGATGAGTGGGGCATCTCGGAATTCGCACTCGGGCGCGATGGCGTCGACGCAATTCGGGCCCGCACGTACGAGCCGACCGCGAATATCCAGGGGATGATTGCCGGTTACACCGGCCCCGGGCGGAAGACGATTATTCCCAACGAGGCCCGAGTCCGCATGGACTTCCGGCTCATCCCGAACATCCAGCCAGTTGACGCGATCCGGAAGCTCAAGGCGCACCTCGAGAAAAACGGCTTCGGCCACATCGAAGTCGAAGCGTTCGACGGCGCAGAACCGCCCTACAAGATCTCGGTCAAAGAGGACATCAGTCAGGCGATCATCGCAGCCGCGACCGAAGTGTACGGCGAGCTACCTGTCGTGAACGGCGTGTCGGCCGAGGGTGCGATCCTGCGCCACGTGTGGATTCCCTGTGTCCTGACCGGCTTCGCGAACCCAGGAGCCAATCTTCACGCCCCGGATGAGAACATTCACGTCGACAAGTATCTCCAGGGGATCAAGTACGCGGCGGCGATCATGGAGCACTTCAGCAAGACGACCTGATGTCCTGACGTGGCTTCGGCCTACTCGTCCTCACTCTCCCAGACGAGCAGAGTCGATGCGGCTGCACCCTTCAGGTCCGTATGGTGTTGGGCCGTATCGTCGTCTTGCACGTGTACATCACTGGGCAGTCCGGGTGGCTCGGCGTCGAGCACAGAGAGCGAGAACGCCCGACGGCAAAAGCCGCATTGCACGAACTCTCGTCCTGTGCCCCTGCGTGCGACAGGCGGGTAGAGGACCACGAACATCCTCTGAATATGTTTGTGGGCGTACGTGCGCGCGGCATTGCAGTGAGGACAGTGAAACTGACCTCGCGCGGCCCGTGCGGGCCTCTTGTACGTAACAACCGGATGGGTGTGGAATGCAATGATGACGTTGTTTCGCCGCTCCCTGTCGAGGTGGGTGCCGGACCACCACATTGATGCACGGAGCAGTCCGGCTCCCCGGGGTCTGGACGCCGACCGACGTGCCGCAGCAAAGGAGTGTGTCATGGTCCGCATGGGATCGTTGTTCGGGATCGCCCTCGTGGGAGCGACGCTTGCCCCGCACGCCAGCTCCGCGCAGGCGGATCACGACATGGCGTCGCACAACCACGCCAGTCCGGCGGTGGACTGTGCCACGCTCGCAACTCCGCCGTGGAGTGGCCTGTCCGTGCTCGATCGCGAACGGTTCGAAGAGGCGCGCGAGTCCGTTACGAATCTCACGACGCCAGAGGCGGCGATCGCGGCGGGGTTCCGCCCCGCACTTGGCGACATTCCGGGCATGGGTGTTCACTATGTGCATTCCGAGTTCAGCCGGGATGGCATTCACGTCGGACAGCCGGACCACCTGATGTTCGCCCCGGTAGACGGGGAGCCCACGCTGGTCGGTGCTGCGTATGCATTTGTCGATGTTCCGGACACCAACGAGCCGATCCCGTATGACAGCGATCTCGCGTATTGGCACGATCACCCGCAGTTCGCCCCCGATGGGCAGACGCTCCACATGTTGCATGTCTGGTTCGTGCCGTCGTCGAACGGCCCGTTCGCCGGCCTGAACTTCTGGCTGCCCTTCCACGGGGCGGAGCTCACCCCGCCCAGTGCGTGCTGGATGGCCGACCCGCAGATGGCACTGACCATCCAGCAGGTCGCCTTCGCGCTCGTTCCCGACGACAACCCCATCGCTGCTCAGGTGAACGAGGCTCGCGGATGGACGGGGACCGAGGATCTGCCGGCAGATCGTCCAGAGATCATGTCCGAGCTGGATGCAGCCGCGAGTGCGAACGACATGAGCGCCTGGATGCATGCGGCCGATCGCTTTCTGGACAACCTCACCGAGCGCGAGCAGGCGCGGACAGCCGTACTCTTACAGCTGCTCATGAACGAGCAGATGTCGTCCATGGAGCGGGGAACACGTGGCGATGGCTGACTTCAGGACGGGCCAGGAGGCCTAGCGCCCGGGCGGTCTCGGCACCAGGACCGGCGTCGAAGCCTTGTACCTCTCGTAGTCCGCCTGCCCCCCCCACGTCTCGTCTGCCCGTTCCTCGAGCAGTGGAATCCCGCTGCCCATGGTCAGCAGAATCGTGACGAACACCGGTGAAATCAGTGTCACGTACTGCCAGCCCTGCAGTGCGGGAACCGCGATGAGGGCCACGCCGGTCCACAGAACGATCTCGCCGAAGTAGTTCGGGTGCCTCGACCAGGCCCAGAGGCCGGTCGAGATGAAGCGTCCCTTGTTGGCAGGGTCCTCGCGGAATTGGCTCTTCTGACGATCCGACACGACCTCCAGGCCGAAGCCTGTGATCCACACCACCAGTCCAAGCCAGGCCAGTACTCCCATCGGTACCGAACGACCTGATGTGATCGCGGCCAACGCGGCCCCCGCAGTGAAGCAGATCCACACCCCCTGAAGCGTCCACGCGAGCAGGAATCGACCGAACGAGGTTTTCACGGCGTCAAACCGCCGGTCTTTCCCATCGGCACGGATACGTGCGAACAGGAACGTCCCGAGTCGAGCTGCCCAGACGGCGACGAGTGCAGCCAGGAGTCCGGATCGCACATCGGGCGTGGGCCCGAGTGCGACCGCGATCGCTGTCACGCTGAGGTAGGTCAGGCTGCCGGTCAGGTCGTAGAAGCGTTCGGTCCGGGCCGCGTAGGCCGGTACGAACGCGATCCACTGCACGGCGAGGGCAAACCCAGCACACAGTGCGAAGAGTGGCAGACCCGCCACGAGCGATCCCCCCTGACTACCGGCCCAGGCCAGACCTCCGACGAGGAGGAGACTCGGGGGGATCGCCAGGATCCCGGTTGATGATGAGTCACTCATGCAGACATTCCCGTGGAACCAATGGGCGGAGCAGGGGGAACTTGCGGATTGTCAGCATACTCACCCACACCCGGATAGTGCCGCTCGATTGCCATCTGTGCACGGATCGCCGAACGTGTGGCCCGTTGTCGCAATGACTCTGAAAGGGGATGATAGGGGTGTACTCGACCGTCGTAACGACGCTTGGCTTCTTCGCGATCGTAGTGTTCGCCGGAGGGCTGGCACTCCTTGGGCTCCTCATATTCGGCGGAGCCCGCTCCGGGGTCGTCTCTGCGCTGGAAGGTCAGGAGCAGCACCCGCTCGTCTGGGCCTGGGCACTCACGCTCGTGGCCTCGATGTCGAGTCTGTACCTGTCCGAGGTCGTTGGCCTCGTCCCCTGCTCACTCTGCTGGTACCAGCGCATTGCGATGTATCCCCTCGTCATCGTGCTCGGGGTTGCCGTACTGCGCAGGGACGCCGCCATTTGGAGATACGCGCTCCCGCTGTCCGCGATCGGCCTGATCATCGCGATCTACCATGTCACGATTCAGTGGCAGCCAACGCTCGACGTGGGAACGTGCGCGACCGGCGCACCGTGCACCGGTCGCTATCTCGCCGTGTTCGGCTTTGTCTCGATCCCGACGATGGCCGGGAGCGTCTTCCTTGCCGTCACTGCGCTGATGCTCCTGATCAGGAAGCTCGAGCTAACCGAGCCGTTGAGCGACGTCGATGCCGCTGACGATGGCGCCCTCGACCCGGCCTCCAACGCACCAGTCTCCGCAGACGCCTAGCCCCAGTTCCGGGTCGGTCAGCACTTCACCCGGAGTGGAGCCCTCGGTCAGGGCATAGCCCCATCGGTGAGCTCGCGTGAAGCCGACCGGCGGCAACCGACCGAATCGGTTGGCTACCTCCTGGAGGAGCAACGCCGGGAGTTCTGATCGATCCACATTCCAGTACTGACGTGTCCACTCGGGCGCAGCGTGCACGACCCAGGCTTCGGTACGCGGCCGACCTGGCTTGCTGCTGTTCCTTGCCATCCAGGAGATCGGGCCCGCGGTCACGAAGGCTCCGTCGAAGTCGAGGTCTGTGGGCGTGTCGAAGTCGACCATCACCGCCCAGCAGGGGGCCATGGTGACGGACTCGGCCTTCGATCGGAGGTCTGGCGCAGCTTCGAGGAGGGGAACGGCTTGCGGCGCGGGTACCGCAATCACCATCTGATCGTACGGACCGTGATTCTCGCCGTCGGTATCGGTCGCCCACCACGCACGATCCTTTCGGAGGAGTGTCTCGATCCGTACTCCTGTTCGCACGTCCAGCTCCGACGCCAGTGCGAGCGCAAGGTCCACCATGCCGGGGACGCCAACATACCGGGCAGCTTCTTTCGCCGGCTCGACCTCGGAGCTGCTGGCCCGGATGAGGCGCCCGTTCCAGGGCGCAACCACGCCGGCATCCAGCCATTCGTTCAGCAGTGGACGCACGCGTTCGTCTCGAACCGTAAAGAACTGGGCCCCGTGATCGAAGCGGTGGTCGTCGTGCTTCCGTGTGTTGGCTCGCCCACCGGGGCGGCGACCCTTGTCGAACACAACAACGTCTCGACCCGCAGTCTGGAGGTTCCGGGCTGCGACCAGCCCGGACAGCCCCGCACCGACAACAGCCACACGATCGGCCACGATGGGGCTCAGCTCGACGTACTCAGGAGCTGCGCAGCTCAGCGATCGCGTCGACCATGGCGTCACCGGTCGTGAGATCGCACGCGTCGTGGGAATGTTCGAACCGCAGAATACGTACGACCCCGTCCTCAACGAGCATGGAGTGGCGGGTCGTGCGTCCGTAGAAGCCCACCACCGGGGCATCGAAGTCCAGTCCCAACGCCTTGGTGAGCTCGCCCGCGGAGTCGGCCAGCATCGTGACACCACCAGCCTCTGCGCCGGTCGACTCTCCCCATGCCTTCATCACGAAGGAGTCGATGACAGCAAAGCAGATGACCTCATCGACGCCGTGCTTACCAAGCTCGTCACGAGAGCGAAGGAGGCTCGGGATGTGCGCATCCGTGCACGTGTCGGTGAACGGGCCCGGAAGCCCGACCATCACCACGGTGCGGTTGGAGATGCGTTCCCTCAGGTGGATCTGTTCAGGTCCGCTCGCGGTCATGCGAAGCAGAGTGGCGTCGGGCAGAGTGTCGCCAACGGCAATGCTCATGTGCGTCTCATCCAGGAGGACAGCTTCGATCTGACGGCCCGCCCGTCGTCAACGAGCCAACCACGTTTCGGCACCAGCTACCCGCAGCGCGCCCCGGGGGATCCGAGGGCGTACCGAGTTTGCCTAGCTGATCGGCCGCACTCGCTTCTTCAGCATGAAGAGCCCCTCCTGCATGCTTGTCACAATGATCGTACCGCTGTCGAAGAACGGATACGTGCTCCATGCGCCACCGAAGCCCGCACCGGTGCGGTACGGGGACGTGTCAAACATGCCGACTTCCACCGGGTTGAGCGGGTCGGAGATGTCGAGGATGTGGAGTCCGTAGTTGTAGTTCGCCTGGTAGGTGAGGTCTCCCTTCACGTACAGGTTATGCGCACTCGCCGGGAGTGATCCGAAGAACTCCCTCGCGAGTACCGGATCTTCGAGGTCATCAAGATTCCAGACGAGCGTTCTCGTCGTCTCGACATTACCGGCGATGACGTCACTCTCATCGTCCATGATGAAGTAGCGATGGTCTTCCGTGAGCCATCCCTGGTGCATGTACGCAGGATTCGGATGTGAGGCGTTCGCGAGCTCGACCGGGTTCGATTTGTCGGTGACGTCCGAGATCTGGAACACGTTGCCCGACATGCGCAGGCAGATCTCCTGCCCGGTGAAATTGTCGTCGGGCCCGTGGTAGACGACGCACTGCGCGTCGTGGGTGCTTCCCGGCTCGGAGCACCCGACGAAGTCCGGGTTCTGGGGATCGTTGATGTCGATCATGTGCAGACCCGAACAGCCGCGGCTCGTGAGATACGCGAAGCCGGTGTCTTCATTGATGATCACGTTATGGCTGCTCTCTACGACGTTGTTCGGAACGCCACGGTAGAGCACGTCAGGGTCGAACTTCACGGGCGGATCCATGACGTCCCGGAGACGAGCAAGATTGAAGATCTGCATCCCGTGCGCGCCCGCACCATCAGCCACAATGTAGGCATGGCTCTTGAACGTCTTGATGTCCCGCCAGAGCTGCGAACGAGGCGTATTGGACGTCTTGGGGAGGTCACCGATGAGCACCGGGTTCATGGGGTCGGTGATGTCGATGAACGAGGTGCCGTCGTTGCGACCGACCAGGGCGTATTCACGACCCGTCTCCGGATCGGTCCAGCCCCAGTTGTCATTCGCACGGACACCGCGCGCGTCCTCGGGCGCGGTGAGCAGTGAGGTCGGCACGTACGCATACAGTTCGACGTCGGTGCACTCGAAGATGTCGACCGAGCCTTCTTCCGAGCAGCGGATCTCCTCACCGAGAACGGCACCCATCTGATCGGGTGGGCTCACCAGGATCTGCGACTGACCCCACTGTCCATCCGTACCGCGCTCGTACACGAAGACGCCGCCTGCCTGGTGATCGAGACCGCTGGCGGTGATGGCCGCTACGCCATTCGAGACCACGATACGGTGGCCGAACGAATCTTCGTTGTTCGTCTCTTCCTCCGTGAACCGGAAGCGCTGCATCCCCACCGCGGTTGCGACGAAGGCCTCTCCGGTCTCGAGGCCACGTGTGACCGGCGATCCGATCCACACGTCCGTACCGTCCAAGGCGATGGCGGCGCCGAACACGTCACCCTCCTCGGCTTCGGGATGACCCATACGTCCCACCGTTGACCAGGAGTCGCCGTTTCGCTCGAAGACGAACACGGCGCCCATGCCCTGGTCGTCGAACGGTGCACCGATCATGACCCGGTCGTCCAGGGCCACCATCGGTGCCCCAAAAGTCGCATCCGTGTTCGCGTCGACGGTCAGCTCACCTGCATGCTGCCATCCGCCGCCGTCCATGCGGAATTCGAACACCCGCCCCGCACCGTCGACGCCGTCTGCGCTCGTCGCACCCGGGGCTCCGACGAGGAGTCGGTCCCCGACAAACGTGATGGCTGCACCGAAGCCGTCGGCGTTCGCCTCGGCGGGTGAAGAGAAGCGCTGGCGCTCCGTCCAGCCGTCCGCGCTGCGCTGATACGCGATGACCTCTCCTGCCGGCTCGTCCGGAACGTCGTCCGTTGCCGTGCGCTGACGCGGACGGC
>JAKMDG010000130.1 GCA_022428035.1 Longimicrobiales bacterium | reverse complement strand
GTCATAGGCCTCGTGAAACGCGATCTCACGTTCGTCGGCCTTGCTGAAGACGCCATCAAGGACGTCGAGGTGGTAGTGGGGGTGGACGTTGAGTGACGAGCCGAAGCGATGAAAGAAGCTGACGGCTCCGAGCTGGGCGCGAGGGGGTGCTGTCGGGCTGGAGCGCTGGAGCGTAGTTCGAATCGCGCGCAGAAAGATCTGGAGCACGGCACCGGCGACCCGCACATCATGGTGCAGGTAGGGACGCAGGCGCTTTGGCACGGAAAGAACCCATTGCCGTGCGGGTACATGCGGCAGCACGTGGTCGGTGAGATGCGCGGCGACCTCGCACATCCGGCGGGCGTTGCAGGAGGGGCAAATGCCGCGGCTCTTGCAGGAAAACGGGATCAGCCGCTCGTGGCCGCAACCCTCACACCGGGCCCGGGCGAAGCCATGGGCCAGGATGCCGCACTCCAGGTAGCCGCGGAAGTCGCGCTCGACCCAATCCGGCAATCCGTAGCCCATGGGGTCGGACTCGGCCGCCCGGGCCACGACGGTCTCGAGGTGATGCTGCACCGCCTGGTACAGAGCCGTCTGAGTAGGGCGCCGGGGACGGTAAAGGGTGCCCGGGAAGCCGGGCCAATGACGCGTGGTGGCTGGACGCGGACGAAGCCGGGTTCGTTGCGCGGCAGCCGGCGAGCCTGGAAGCACCATGGCGTACGCTCGAATCGACCGGAGCGCGCCGCCATGGTCGAAGCGGCCACGCGACTATGCCACGTGATCGCATTCAGGCCGGCCAGAGCGCGAGCTGCCCTCTCGGGCCGTGTAGGGGGCCCGCGGCGCAGCGCTCCGACCAGGTCGCGAGGCGCACGATCTCGTCGATCCATGGTTGTGTGACTCGGCCGGGCCGAAGCGTCAGCCGCCGTCCAGGTCGAGAGCCCCCGCCAGCTCGATAATGCTCAGCTCCAGGCGCAGAAAACGGCTTCGGTCGGGGCCTCCAAAGGTCCGGGGGCTGGTCCGAGAGGGAGGGCGGCTGCGAGCGACGTTGGAGCGGATTCTGACACCCCTCGGCCTCCCACGTCACGAAGGTCCTCTGGACCAACCCATGGGAGCAGCGGAGCTGGCCGCTCGACTCTGAGGACGGGGACGCCGTCGCCACTCTGGCCGCGGTCTCGCCAGAGTGACTTACCACGGCGTCAAAGTGACATGCGAATCCGCGTGGAACGCCTCGAAAACATTGGTTCTGGCAAGGTCTTGGCCTTCAATCTGTGGCACGCTCGTTACCCTCGAAATGTCGAGTCGTAACACGCGTCGTCCCACCCGGCGCTCAGGTCCGGTGGGGCGCGCAACGAGCGTCAACATCATCTCGAGAGGATGTCACCACGGCCATCACGCGCTATTCGTTTCGGAATCCCTCGGTCGGTCCCTGACGGGAGCTCGAAGACCTGATCCAGGGCAGGATGGCAACCGCCGAAGCCGCGTGCTTTCGGCGGGGGTCCGCGGCGGGCCGGGGCGTGGCCCCGGGCCCGCTGTCGCCGGTCCGTCCGTTTTCGGCGCCCGCGTGCCTCCGCTCCCGACCCGAGGCGGCTTGCTGGAGGGGCCCGCCTTGAAGTAGGATCAGGAGATTACGTCGTGCTCGTCGATTCCGGAGGTTCGCCCAATGCCGCCCGTCACATTCACGCTCAACGGCGCCCCCGTCACAGTTGACGCGCCGCCGGAGATGCCGCTCCTCTGGGTCCTCAGGGACATGTTGGGCCTCAAGGGCACCAAGTTCGGTTGCGGGATCTCCCAATGCGGGGCCTGCACAGTACATGTGAACGGCCGCACCACCCGGAGCTGCCAGGTCCGCGTGGAGACGCTGCAGGGTGACGACGTGGTCAGCATCGAGGGCCTCTCTCCTGACGGCACCCATCCGCTGCAGCAGGCGTGGAAGGAGCTCGACGTGCCGCAGTGTGGGTACTGCCAGGCGGGGCAGCTCATGGCGGCTGCCGCGCTCCTGGAGCGAACCCCCAGTCCCACCGACGAAGACATCGATCGAGCCATGGAGCGCAACCTGTGCAGGTGTGGAACCTACCTGCGCATTCGCGAGGGAATCCATCGCGCCGTCGCGTCCATCGCGGACGACGCTGATCAGGCGGATCATGCCGGGGAGGAATCATGAGCGAGCATACGGTTGGTCGGCGTGACTTTCTGAAGGTCAGCGCCGTCGCCGGCGGCGGCTTCCTGCTGTCGAGCTACTTCCCAGCGTTCGGCCTCAAGGACGCCGAGGGGAACCTGGTCGACTTCGTTCCCAACGGTCACGTGCGCATCGATCCGGACGGTCGCATCACGCTGATGGCGCAGAACCCTGAGATCGGCCAGGGGGTCAAGACCATGCTACCGATGCTCATCGCCGACGAGCTGGACGTGGCATGGGCTGACGTCAACGTGGAGCAGGCCGATCTGGATACGGATCTGTTCGTGCGGCAGTTCACGGGTGGTAGCACGGCTGTGCCCACTCATTGGCTCCCGATGAGACGGGCCGGGGCTTCCGCCCGCTGGATGCTGATCCAGGCGGCGGCGGAAACCTGGGGCGTCTCGTCCTCAGGCGTGGAAACCGATGCGGGCGTGGTACACCATCCTGCCTCTGGCCAGAGCCTCACGTACGGTGAGCTCGCGGAGCGCGCAGCCCGGATCACGCCGCCGGATCCCGAGTCCGTCCCCCTCAAACAAGCCAGCGAGTTCGACATCATCGGGACCCCGGTGGGCAATGTCGATATCGACGGCATCGTGACGGGCACTGTGCAGTTCGGCATCGATTTCACCCTGCCCGGCATGGTTTACGCGGTGTTCGAGAAGTGCGCGGTTCCGGGTGGTCGCGTGGTGCGCGCCAACATCGACGAAGTTATGGAGCAGCCGGGTGTACAGCGTGCCTTCGTCGTCGAGGGGACCGACAACCTGGTGGGTCTCCGCTCTGGCGTGGCCATCGTCGGGGACAACTGGTGGCTGGTGAACCAGGCCCGCGAGAATGTGCTGCAGGTGGAGTGGGCCGAGGGCGAGACCGCCTCACAGAGCAGCGAAGGCTTCCAGGCGGAAGCCAACCGGTTGTTCGAGGAAAGCCCCGCCATGAGTCTGCGGAGCGACGGTGACGTCGAGTCGGCGCTCGACGGCGCCTCGCACCGGATCCAGGCGGATTACATGTACCCGTTCCTGGCCCACGCCCCGTTAGAGCCGCAGAACTGCACCGCCCGCTTCATGGACGGCAGACTGGAGCTTTGGGCGCCCACCCAGACTCCCCAGAGCGGACGGGCGCTGACGGCGGAGGTATTGGGGATATCCGAGGACGACATCACGCTCCACTTGCTCCGCATGGGTGGCGGTTTCGGGCGGCGTCTCCGCAACGACTACGTGGTGGAGGCGGCATGGATCGCCAGGGAGATGGGCGTTCCGGTAAAGGTGCTGTGGACGCGAGAGGATGACATGACTCGGAGCTTCTACCGACCCGCGGGCTTCCACCGGCTGGAGGGTGGTGTCGACGACGCGGGACGGGTGGTGGCGTGGCGAAACCACTTCGTGTCTTTTGGCTCGGGTGAGCGGTTCGCTTCGAGCTCCAGCGTGAGCAACTCCGAGTTCCCCGCAGGGGCCGTGCCGAACCTCGAGATGGGCGCGAGCCTCATGCCGCTCGGCGTGCCCACCGGACCCTTACGGGCGCCGGGCAGCAACGGGTTGGCGTTCGTCTATCAGAGCTTCATCGACGAGCTGGCGCATGCCGCCGGTGCCGATCCCGTACAGTTCCGCCTCGACCTGTTGGACGCTGCCGGATCGGACACCGCCATGGATGCCAGCCGCATGCGGGGCGTCCTTGAGCGGGTTGCCGAGCTCTCGGAGTGGGGGCGGACGGATCTGCCGCGGGGGACCGGCATGGGCGTGGCGTTCCACTTCAGCCATCGCGGATACGTGGCCGAGGTGGTCCGCGCCAATGTGAGCCGAGCGGGAGACGTGTCCGTGGACAAGGTGTGGGCGGTATGTGACTTCGGCCGGCACATCATCAATCCACTGAATGCCGAGAACAACATTCAGGGAGCCGTGATCGAAGGACTCTCGCATGCCATGGGTCAGGAGCTGGTCGTCGAGGGCGGTGCCATCCGCCAGACCAACTTCGATCAGTACCCCATGATGCGGGTGGACGAGGTCCCGGAGATCGAGGTCCACTACATCGAGAGCGACAACGCGCCGTCCGGTCTGGGAGAACCTCCCCTGCCGCCTCTGATTCCCGCCCTTTGCGGGGCCATCTACGC
>JAKMDG010000125.1 GCA_022428035.1 Longimicrobiales bacterium | reverse complement strand
CTGCACGATCCGTCCGAACCCGTCCTCCTGAGCGGCACCCAACATCGGCTGTCCCGACGCGGCGGTTTCAACCCAGAGATTTTCGCCAATCGCCTTCAGGCCGGGTTCGTTGGGAAACCTGGCGAGCTCGATCCTGCCCAACTCGACGGGGTCAATCTGCCCGTCGACCCGAGCCGTAACGATGCCGGTCCGGGAGACCATGAGCTCGGTCATGTCCTCAGACACCTGGATCTCAGGAAGCAGCGGGTATCCACCGGAAGTGATGACAATGCCCTGATCCGAGAGTGAAAAGCTGCCGTCTCGCGAGTAGGCCATTGTGTCATCCGGTCGACGCACCTGGAACAGTCCCTCGCCGTCAATCGCGAGATCGAGAGGGCGCTCGGTGACCTCGAACTGCCCCTGAGCATGCACACGGGCTACTCCGGCCAAACGCGTTCCACGCCCGATCTGGGCTTGTGCAGTGACCTCCGCACCCGGTGTGCTCACGGTCTGTTCGCCCCGGACGGTCTCGTAGAGAAGGTCCTCGAACTGGGCGCGACTCCGCTTGAAGCCCGGCGTGTTTACGTTCGCCAAGTTGTTTGCGATCACGTCCATGCGCGTCTGTTGCGCCGCCATGCCGCTGGCCGATGTTTTCAGCCCTGGATCCATGATTTCACCTTTCTGGGTTCAGTCGATTGGGGTCTACGCACCGCGCATCAATCCACACGACCGATCCGATTGACCGCAGTGTCCATCATCGAGTCGATCGCTTGAACTGCATTTCGAACGGATTCGAAGGAGCGCTGAATCGTCGTCATCTCGATAAGCGCATCGAGCGAGGTGACGTTGCTATCCTCCAGGAAGCCCTGCCTGACCGAGACGGTGTCTTGATCCACCTCTTCGATCGAAGCCGGGTCCAACGGTCCAGACACCGGGTCTGTCGTACGCACGATCCGAAGTCGATCCACGAGCTCCCCGGCAACAGACACTCCACCCCGAGCGTCGATCACGACGGGTCCTGGTGGGACCACAATCGGTCCTCCCTCACCAAGGAGCGGCGCACCGTTCGAGTCGATCAAACGACCGTCCGGATCCAGTGAAAAGGACCCGGAGCGAACGCCTTCAAGACCATTTGTCCCGTCCACGAGGAAGAGTCCTTCCCCGATCAGAGCCAGATCCAACGGAGCGCCTGTCTCCTGCAGGCTACCAGGCCGAGTGTCGACGGCCGTGCCGATCGACGGAATGGCTCCCTGCACCAGTTCACCGAACACACGCTGAGCCTTGAACCCCGGTGTGTCGGTGTTCGAGAGGTTATTCGCATTCACCTGCTGCCGGTGCTCCCAGTACAGGAGTGCCCGACCGGCCGCTCGAAGACTTGGAGGTCCGCTCATGATGGTTCCCGTGGACGTGTTTTACAGCTATTCCACTGCTCGACTTGCAAGTCACGTGCCATCATACCACCGCAGACCGACAAACCTAAGTCATTGCCCACAAGTCACTTGCACGGACTCATGAGGCACGGACGGCCCAACGTGGATCCTTCGATGCGGCACATTCGGCCGGGGCGGTATATTTTTCCCCGACAGGACTTCTTAAGAGTACCTGCTAAGCCTGATCTCGAGTCGCTCCGTATCGAGGCTGCGACGCACTGGACCTCGAGCTTTCAACGATGGTCGAGGGTGAGCCCGAGCGCCGAGCAAGTGCTCAAGGCGCTGTGCATCAAGGGGACTTCCTTGATCATCGGCTGAACACCGGAGGCGCTGGCCAACCCAGGAGTACCCCCATCCGCTGGCGGCCAGGACGCTGCACAACAACACGATGTCCCGCACGCTCTGGTGATACAGGATCTCAACCCATGTCATTCGTCACCTCCCGCTTCCTTCATCGCTTGTCTGAGCTTGCCGAGTGCGCTGGTTCGAATCTGTGACACGCGAGACTCCGTGATGCCCAACACCTCACCGATCTCTCGCAGCTTCATGTTTTCGAAATAGGAAAGCGCAAGGATGTGGCGTTCTCGCTCGGGTAACCCGAGCAGGCGCTCCGTAAGGAGCGTCACCATTTGCTCATCTTGAGCCAGATCAAGAGGGCTCTTTCCCTCGTACGGAATGCGATCCACGACCGTAGCGTAGTGGCCTCCGTCCGGCGCACTCGCTCCATGATCCAGAGGATCCCCGTCATGCTGGCGGAGATCTACATACCAGGAGTGAAGCTCCTCCGTCCCGATATTCAACGCTTCTGCCAACTCCCCCGGCGTGGGGCGTCGCCCATATTTGGCGCGAAGAGCAGCCTCCGCCGCTCTCAGCTCCCGTTCCTTCTTCCGCACTGATCTGGGCCGATCGTCCCACACCCGAATCTCGTCGAGGATCGCTCCACGAATGCGCGTCACGGCGAGAGTCGAGAACGCGAGCCCGCGTTCGGGATCGTACGCGCGGGCCGCCTGAATCAGACCACTGACCCCTGCGCTGACCAGATCGCCGCGCTCGGGCCCGGAACGAGAGTTCCGCCTCATGCGATTCGCGAGATCATACACCAGGCCAAGATTCTCGCGAACGAGGGCGTCGACGCGGGCATCTTCCCCAGCTTCAGTCAATAATTCGTCAGGAGAACCGAGCCCTACATCCTCGTCCACTTCGCCCTCGAATGAGCTCATGAAGATCTCCATGGACGCATGCGCTTCATAAGCGGGACCATCGTCGCGAGGAGATCCGATGCAGCAAGACGCTCCGCAAGCAGCGCTCCATCCCTCAGACCGTCTACGAGATGAGGATCCGAAGCC
>JAKMDG010000122.1 GCA_022428035.1 Longimicrobiales bacterium | reverse complement strand
TGCTTCGGCCACGCACGAGGAGGCCGCGTTACGGCAAGCTCGCGATACGGTGGAGATTCACGAGGCGGCTGGCGCCGCGCGGATGATGCACGGCGGGGGCGCGAACTGGACGGTGGTCTTCGAATCGGAGTTCGCCGATGTCCCACCTTTACCCGGCCGCTCCGTGCGGATTCGGGCGGTCGACGACGTCGCCCACGTACCCACGATCATGAAACCGGCGGGTCGACACCTGCAGAGCGTGGGCTACGCAGGTGCGGAAGGTCGGATCAACGAGCTTGCCGAAATGTTCGGGCAAGCAGGCGCATCACGAGTGGTCCCGTTCTCGCGCCTGAGCTTTCCCCCCGCGTGGTGGCTTCACGACGGGCAAGGACCTCTGAAGACCCTGGTACGTTGGGTCGAGGTCGAGGTCGAGGTCGAGTGAGAGAGGGGTCTACCCCTCCTCGTCGTCCTGCTGCTCTGCCCGCCAGATGACCATCTGGCGACCGCCGCGAGGGTTTTGCTCGACGCGAACGGTCAGAGAGTCACCTTCGTCGATCCCCAGATCTTCCCGCATGTCCTGCGGGATGGTGACACGCCCGCCGACGCCGACGCTGACGTCTGTGTAATAAAGCGTACGATAGATGGCCATCGGCACTCCTCGAGTATTACCCTGCAGCCGAACAATCTAAGCGAATCCGCGAGATTGTTGTACGGCGTGAAGGGGATCAGCCTCAGAAGAGTACTCAATGCGAGTCCGGGCTCCCCATTCCGTCATGGGCTCGGCGACTGAATCAGTGAGGATCATGAGCGATAACGGCTTCGCACTCCGACTCAACGGTGTCACGAAGAGGTTCGGGAAGCACACGGCCGTAGACGGTTTCGACTTCGAGGTTCCCCGCGGTGTGATCTGCGGGCTTCTCGGTCCGAACGGCTCTGGAAAGACGACGAGTATCCGGATGATCATGGGGATTCTCGGCCCGGATGAAGGGACGGTATCTCTGTTCGGTGAGGACCCGGACGTCACGCGCCGGACCAAGGTCGGATACCTGCCGGAGGAACGTGGCGTCTACAAGAAGATGAAGTGCCTCGAATTGATCACGTTCCTGGGTGAGATCAGGGGTCTGCACCGGGGGGAGGCGAGGCGCCGAGGTGGCGCCTGGCTGGACCGACTGGGTCTGCCCGAGTGGGCCGACAAGAAGGTCGAGGATCTCTCCAAGGGGATGCAGCAAAAGATCCAGTTCATCGGCACGGTGATCCATGAGCCTGAGTTGTTGATTCTCGACGAGCCGTTTTCTGGTCTTGACCCGATCAACCAGGATGTGCTCGAGGAGATCGTGCGGGACTATCACGCCAAGGGGACGACGATCCTCTTCTCAACGCACCTCATGGATCAGGCCGAGCGACTCTGTGAGCGCGTGTGCCTGATCTCGAATTCCAGGAAAGTCCTCGACGGAGACCTGAAGGATATCAAGGCGGCCGAACGTCGCGGGGTTCTGGCCGTTGAGTTCGAAGGACCAGATTCCTGGATTCAGGGGCCGGAGGTGGATCGCATCGAACAGACGGATGACGGCTTGCACCTGATTCTCCGGGACGGGTATGACCACCAGCCCATCCTTGCCCGCGCAGTAGAGTCTGGAGCGCGTATTCTGCGTTTCGATCTGGTCGAGCCGAGACTACACGAGATTTTCGTCCGGCATGCGGGCGGAGGAGCGACAGATGACGCCGGTATGTCCGACGTTGCCAGAAGGGCGTCGCCGAGCGAAGTCGCTGGCGTGGGAGGCGTGTGATGTGGCACAACGTCTGGGCCGTGATTCGCCGCGAGTATCTGCAGCGTGTTCGTTCCAAGTGGTTCATTGTGGCGACCACCGTCGGACCGCTGATGATGGCGGGACTGATCATCGTGCCGGCCTGGTTGGCGGTTCAGGGTGAACGCGAGCAGTTCGACCTGGCTGTAGTCGACGGCACCGGAGTGCTCTACGAGGGACTGGCATCCCGTCTGGAGAAGGGCGGATTCCAAGTGGAAGAGGCACGCTGGCATTCGAATGTGGTCACAGAGCTGCGCGAGCGGGCAAACGGAGGAGAGTTGGGCGGCTTCATCATGGTCGACGAACTCACGCTCGAGACGGGTGAGGCCCT
>JAKMDG010000120.1 GCA_022428035.1 Longimicrobiales bacterium | reverse complement strand
GCGTAGCACGCTGGAAGCCATCTGCATTGACTATGCGGTCAGTCTCGCGCGTCACGGTTTCACCCGGATCTGCTTCGTGCCCTCACACGGTGGCAACTTCGGTCCGCTCGCGGAGATGCTTCCCGATCTGCGCGCGGCGGTGGGCCCGAACTGCACGGTCGATGCCTACACCGACCTCCTCGGCTTCATGGCACTCTGGGAGGCTGCTCTTGCCGAGACTGCTCCCGAGTTGCTGGACCGGGTCGGTGGTCACGCGGACATCGCAGAAACGTCGGAGATCCTGTGCATCCGGCCCGACCTCGTTCGGAGCGATCGGGCCGTCGCGGGACATCTTCAGACGTTCGACGACGAACTCAGAGGCAGGATCTTCAGTGAGGGATTCCGGTCCGTGACTCCGAACGGGATCCTCGGTGATGCCCGAGGTGCGTCGGAAGAGATCGGCCTGGCCTGTATTGCCCACGCGGCGAATGGAATTGTCGCAGCGCTGGAGTCGTGACCGTCACGGAGGAAGAGCCGCTTTCGATCGCGGCGTTCATCTCACCGCACGGCTTCGGTCATGCGGCACGAAGCTCGGCGGTCCTGGCAGCGGCGTATCGACACAGTGGGGCCCATGCGCACCTGTTTACGACTGCCCCGCGCTGGTTTTTCGAGGAGTCTCTCTCCGCGTTCGCGTATCACGAGACCGTTGTGGATGTCGGGTTTTGTCAGCAATCGGCGCTGGTCTTCGATGTCGAAGCCACGGTTGAAGCGCTGCGGGAACTCGTACCGTTCAATCCGGAGGCGACCGAACGTCTCGCCGGGCAGGTGCTCGAAGCGGGCTGCTCCGTGGTGCTGTGCGATATCGCTCCGCTCGGCGTCGCCGTCGCGGAGGCTGCCGGTTTGCCCTCGGTGCTGATCGAGAATTTTTCATGGCCCTGGCTGTACGAGCCTCTGCTGCCCGATGCTCCGGAACTCGGAGACATCGGTGCGGAGCTGGCTCGATGGACCGAGCGGGCGACCGTCCATGTGCAAACTCGACCGGTTTGCCAGCGCCGGGGCGAATTCGAGCTGGTGGACCCGGTCAGTCGTGAGGCGCGTCTGGATCGCAACGAGGCTCGTCGACGCTTGAACATCCGCCCGGACAGCAGGCTCGTCGTCGTCACAATGGGTGGCTACGGCGAGGAGTTGCCGTTCCTGGATCGTCTGCGGTCCGTCGAGAACATCGAGTTCCTTGTCACGGGCGCAGAGGCGGCGGAGTCCCGTCGAAACCTCCACCTCTTCGACAACAAAACCCCACTCTTCATGCCGGACGTGCTCCGGGCCGCCGACGCGGTGGTGGCAAAGCTCGGTTACGGCACGGTGTCGGAGGTGTGGCGGGAGGGGCTCCCCTTCGTATGGGTAACTCGTCCGGATTTCCGTGAGATGGCCTCCCTGGAGGCGTTCGCGGAAGAGGAACTGTCAGGTTGGTTGCTCTCGAGTGATCGCTTCCGATCGGGTGATTGGATCGGCGACCTGGAGTCGCTGCTGAACATGCCTCGCCGCCCTAACCCGGTCGGTGGAGCCGGTCGCATTGCGAGGGTGCTTCTGGACCTGGCTTAGGAGCCTGGTCGCGGGTGTCAGATGTCGCCTATAACCCTGGCGGGTCCACCACCCCGATGACGTGAATGGCCAGCAGGCCGAGGAGTCCGACGACGAGCAGGTAGTAGACCGTGGGCAGGATCGTCTTCCGTAGCGTGTCTCCTTCCCGACCGAGAAGACCGACTGTCGCTGAGGCGGCCACGACGTTGTGGATCGCCACCATGTTACCCGCAGCCGCACCGACAGCCTGCAGCGCGACAATCATCACGGTCGACATCGCCAGACGCTCAGCCACCCCGTATTGGAACGCCGAAAACATCAGATTGCTCACCGTATTCGATCCGGCAATGAATGCGCCGAGCGCGCCTGTCATCGGTGCGAAGAAAGGCCAGACAGCGCCGACATTACCAGCTACCCATTCGGCCATGGCCAGGGGCATCGACAACAGTCCAGCGCCATTCACGTCAGAGTTGATGTAGACCCGTACCATCGGAACGGTGAAGACAAGCACAACTCCCGCCCCCGCCAGGACCTTGGTGGAGGAGCGGAAGGCTTCCCCAAGGTCGGACGGATCCATCCGATGCAGAACTGCCGTGATCAGGACGACCACGAGCAGAACGAATCCTGGCAGATACAGTGGCGTCGTCGTCGCCGTGATATCCGAGCCGAGGATGTTCGACCACGAGATCTCCAGGATGCGAAGCCAATCGCCCACCGGGAGCTCGGGGAGTCGAGTCAGAACAAGCAACACGCCGAGAAGGGCGTAAGGAGCCCATGCGGATGCCGTCGAGACACCTCGACCCTCCGGGACGTTCGCGAGCTCATCCTCCAGACCACTGACCCATGCGGCATCCCAGGTCGAGCGCTCGGGGAAGTCCCAGTGATCCTTGGGAAGGAGCCAACCCCGACGGGCGGTGAACACCACGACGGCCAGGCCGACCGGCGCCCCGAGGAGAGACGGAAACTCAGGCCCGAGGAAGGTGCCGAAAAGCACGTACGGGACCACGAATGCCACGCCGCCGAAGAGCGCAAACGGAACGATCGAGAGTCCTTCGGTCCACGATCTGTTGGCACCGAAGAAGCGAGTGAGCATGACCGCCATCCACAACGGCATCAGAACGCCTGCTGTCGCGTGCAGCAGGACAACCTTGGCTGTCACTGCACGCAGATAGTCCAACATCGTCATGTCCGCGTTCACCAGCGCGGTGGCGAAGATGTCCCCTCCCAAGCCACCCTGCACGCCGACGAGGACGGGTGTGCCGACCGCGCCAAAGGTGACGGCGGTGCTCTGGATCATCATCCCGAGCATGACCGCACCCGCGGCGGGAAAGCCCAGTGCCACCAGAAGTGGTGCTGCGACCGCCGCAGGTGTGCCGAATCCGGCAGCCCCCTCGATAAACGAACCGAACAGCCATGCCACAATGACGACCTGCACACGGCGGTCGTCACTGATTCCGTTGAATGACCGGCGGATCGCCGCGACACCGCCGGAACGCTCGAGCGTGTGCAGGAGCAGGATCGCGCCGAAGATGATGAACAGCAGATCGAAGGTCAGGAACAGACCCTGAATCGAGGCTGCAGCCACCCGGGATACGCTCATGTTCCAGGCTAAGAGCGCCACGAGAACTGCCGCCAGGTAGGCCGCGGGCATGGCCCGCTTCGCCGGCACTCGGAGTCCGACGAGTAGCACGCCACCCAGCGCGATCGGGAATAGTGCGAGGAGTGCCTGTATGCCCGGGCCCATCAGAACGCCACGCTCAACGAGTCACAAAGGAAACGAACCAGGGGCACGCCCTTCTTGAAGGTTCGGGAGAGCTCCCGGGGGAGCTCCGAGCTGGTGATGAACGTCTGAGGGACCGGCGATACGCCGATGAAGTCTTTTCGTCGCAGGTCGTCGACGAGCGGGTGATCGGGATCGAAGCCCCTCGGAGCTCGCTTGAGGCTGTCGCCCTCGAGGGCGTATTGCCCTGTGAACGACTTGCTGCGTGAGACCTTCTTCCATCCGGAGGGGTCGTCGATGATTCGCTCCCTGATCTTGCGCAAAGTTTTTGAATCGGGGTGCCAGATACCCAGAGCAACAAAGCAGTCACCAGGTGCGATGTGCAGGTAGAAGCCTGGTGCGTGTGCATCTTTCCCTGAGTCGTGGCGGAAGTGCACGCCTGCCGCCGTCTTGTACGGCGACTTGTCATTGGAGAACCGTGTGTCGCGATGGATACGAAAGAGTGACCGCGGAGTCGCCATGAAGTGCGGACTGATCTTTCGGAGCTCGGGGCCGAAGGCCTCGATCAATTGAAGCGCTGGACCCTTGAGGTGTTGCTCATAGCGGTGCTTCTGCTCGGCGAACCACTCGCGGTTGTTGTTCGCCTCGAGATCCTTAAGGAAGCGGAAGGTGGACCTCGTAAAATACGTTTGTCGCGCCACCGCCGCCCTCCGGCGTTATAGGTCCGAACGACCAAGGGACGACGGGGGCGGTCGGAGCACAAGTGGCCCTGCAGTAGGGATGCGATCCAGAGGGGATACGATCCATACGGGC
The DNA here is from genome assembly GCA_022428035.1 of Longimicrobiales bacterium. Lineage (GTDB taxonomy): Bacteria > Gemmatimonadota > Gemmatimonadetes > Longimicrobiales > Gaopeijiaceae > UBA2589. The sequence goes on along the minus strand of JAKMDG010000120.1, from coordinate 7,226 downwards.
TCAGGGGTAAAGTCGCTCGGTGGTCCAGGCGTCTCCGCTCCGAGTGAAGACGAGGCGGTCGTGTAGACGGTCGGCCTTGCCTTGCCAGAATTCGATCGTCCCGGGGCGTATACGGTACCCGCCCCAGAATGGCGGTAACGGGACATCATCTTCCGCGAACCGCTGCTGCGCCTCTCGTACTCGGTCTTCGAGCGTTGCCCGGTCCGGGAGCGGTTCACTCTGCTTCGATGCCCATGCGCCGATCCGACTGCCCCGGCCACGTGAGGAAAAGTAGGCGTAGCTCTCCTCCGGGCTGATCCGCTCCACTGCGCCCGTGACGCGGACCTGCCGTTCGAGCTCGGCCCAATGGAAACAGAGCGCAGCCTGAGGGTTCTTCTCCAGCTCGGAGGCCTTTCGGCTTCCATAGTTGGTGAAGAAGACGAATCCTCGTTCGTCCACTGATTTCAGCAGAACCATGCGGGCCGACGGCGCCCCATCGAGCGTGGTGGTCGCCAGGGCCACAGCCTCGGGCATGAAGATCCCGAATTCTTCAGCTGCGTCATACCAGACCCCGAAGAAGTCGATCGGATCGAGGTCTTCGGCGGCCGGCGAAATTCCTATGGTGCCACCATCTGCGGTGTTGAGAGCGGTCTTGATTGACGATTCGATCGACATGAAGCGGTCCAGGTCCGGCGGAGGAATAAGCGGTACTCGATCCTAGTGAAGGATCCCTGATCCTAGAAGACCGGGTTTGCTGGAGGGGAGGCCTTGATCGAAACGGTAGGCTCAATGAGCTTAAGCTAGACCCCCCCCAGGGGGGAGGGGTGTCCATATCACAGGATGAGTATCTCGTGGCTCACGAGCACGGCGACGACCTCCTTCGACGCTTGAAAAGCATCGAGGGACACGTGCGGGGCGTTCAGCGCATGGTTCAAGACGACAGCTATTGCATCGATGTCGTCAATCAGATCGTGGCGATCCAGCGTGCGCTGAAGAAGGTGAACGGGATCTTGCTTGACGGGCATCTGCACTCGTGCGTCACCGATGCGCTTCGTGGTCCGGATGCTGCGGCACGTGAGCAGGTACTGGGCGAGCTCATTGAGGTGTTCGAGGCGTCAGGTAAGGTCTGATCGACCCCGGCGCTCTGCACCGTGCTTCTCAGCAACAATTACATCCACCCATAAGTGAGAGACGACAGATGACGACAAAAACCGTAGATGTCCCAGCGATCAGTTGCGGACACTGTGTCATGACCATTGAGCGGGAGGTAGGCGAGCTCGACGGCGTTGATACGGTCAAGGCGGAGCAGGCCAGCAAGCGCGTGACGATCTCGTGGGATCCCGAGACGACCGATTGGGTCGTGATCGAGGAGACGATGAACGAGATCAACTTCCCACCGGCTGGCTGATCGCCATTCAGGCACCGCTCGGGAAGACCCGGGCCAGGGGGTAAGATGACCAGCCAACTCGAAGAGCGTGTCATCCCCGTCACGGGTATGACGTGTGCGAACTGCGTGGCCACTGTGGAACGAACGCTTCGGAAGACCCCCGGCGTGGAAGAGGCTACCGTCAACTACGGGTCGGAGCGCGCCACTGTGCGTTTCGATCCGGACGAGGTGTCCTTCGACACGATGGCTGAGCTTATCGAGCGCGCTGGGTATGGTGTCATCCGCGCGGCGGATGACGGCGACATGCACAACGCTGAGGCGATCGCACGTGCTGATGAAATCGCCTATCAGTCGAGGAAGTTCTGGACGGGTGTGGCGTTCGCGGGGCCTCTCTTCCTGCTGAGTATGGCGCGGGATTTCGCTCTGTTGGGGACGTGGGCCCACGAGCCGTGGGTCAACTGGCTCATGTTCGCGCTCGCGGCCCCGGTCCAGTTCTGGGTCGGCTGGGACTATTACGTCGGGGCGTGGACCTCGTTGCGGAACCGAGCCGCAAATATGGATGTGCTGGTCGCTCTCGGATCCAGTGTTGCCTTCCTGTGGTCGGTGGTGGTCGCTGCCGCGCTGACGAGGGGTGTCGAGACGCTCGGCTCCCATGTGTACTTCGAAACCGCGGCGCTGATCATCACCCTGATCAAGCTCGGCAAGCTGCTGGAGGTCAAGGCGAAGGGGGAGACCGGCGCGGCCATCCGGGAGCTGATGGAGCTTCGTCCCGCTGTGGCCATCCGAATCGCCGATGGCGAAGAGGAGTCTGTTCCGGTCGATGAGGTCGTCGCGGGTGACGTCCTCCTCGTTCGACCTGGTGAGCGGGTGCCGGTGGACGGCAGCGTGATCGAAGGCGCCTCCGCGGTCGACGAGAGCATGCTCACCGGGGAGAGTCTCCCCATCGATAAGTCATCAGGTACTTCCGTGACGGGAGGGACCGTGAACCTCACGGGAGCCTTCCGGATGCGGGCTGAGCGCGTGGGAACGGACACCGCACTCGCACACGTCGTGCGGATGGTTCAGGCGGCGCAGGGCTCGAAGGCCCCGATCCAACGTCTCGCCGACCGAGTCGCGAGTGTGTTCGTGCCGGCGGTGATCCTGATCGCACTCGCTACGTGGGCCATATGGTGGTTCGCGACGGACGCTGGATTCACCGAGTCACTCGTGCGGCTGGTCGCGGTCCTCGTGATCGCGTGCCCGTGCGCGCTTGGCCTGGCGACGCCTACGGCCGTCATGGCCGGGACTGGGCGTGCCGCAGGGCGCGGCATCCTCTTCCGCACATCCGAGGCGCTCGAGCGCGCACGTGATCTTTCGGTCATCGTCCTCGACAAGACAGGTACGATCACGCTCGGACAACCGATGGTGCGGAGTGTCGTGCCGGACTCTTCGTCCAAGGGGCTGGAGATCACGGAAGTCCTCCGTCTTGCCGCGTCAGTCGAGGCGCTGAGTGAGCATCCGATTGCCAAGGCCGTGGTCGAAGAGGCGAAGTCACGAGGCTTGGGACTGAGCGACGTCCGTGACTTCGAGGCGGTCCCGGGCCGGGGTGTGCAAGGGAAGGTCGACGATCGGAGTATCGCCGTCGGGACCCAGGCCTACATGGCGAACCTGCGCGCGGAGGTTGGTACGGAATGGGCGGCGCAGGCACACGGCGTGGAGACTGCGGCGCAGACACCCCTCTGGGTGGCGATCGACGGTAGAGTGTCCGGTCTGATCGGCGTAGCGGATGCTGTGAAGGAAGGCTCGAAGGATGCCGTAGCGGGTTTGAGGACCCGAGGGCTTCGGGTTGTGATGCTGACGGGCGATCGTGAGGCGGTCGCCCGCGTGATCGCCACCGAGGTCGGGGTGGACGAAGTCCGGGCCGAGGTGCTTCCTGGGGGGAAGGCAGACGTCGTCCGTGAGCTCCAGGCCGAGACCAACGGAGCGGTGGCGATGGTGGGTGACGGGATTAACGATGCCCCCGCTCTGGCGTGTGCCGATGTCGGGATTGCGATCGGAACCGGAACTGACGTGGCGATGGAGACGGCCGACGTCGTCCTCATGCGCGGAGACCTGCGGGCGGTACTGGAAGCGCTGGCGCTCAGCGACCGAACGATGCGGACCATTGAGCAGAATCTCTTCTGGGCGTTCTTCTACAATACGGCCCTGATTCCGATCGCCGCGGGAGCCCTGTACTCGCTGACCTTTCTCCCGATGATGTTGCGCGCACTGCATCCCATCCTCGCAGCGCTCGCGATGGCGTTCTCATCTGTCAGCGTGGTGGGCAACAGCCTCCGTCTTCGTCGCGCGTACATTCCAGAGTCAGAACCCGGGGAGGTCACCCGCGCCTAGGATCCCTCCAGGGTGCCATCGCCGAGTGACTCGTCTGCCTATCATCTCGTTGGGTTCTCAGCACGCTCTGTAGCGGCAGCTACGATCGGCCCGACCGCTACCCCGCGGCGACCTGCGCCAGCGTGTTGCGCAGTCGCTCGGTCAGGACCCTGTAGACACCTCGAGCGACTACGGGGTTTCGCTCGATCACCCTGTCGAACGAGTCACGGTCGAGCGCCAGAAGTGTGGTGTCTTCTGCAGCTGTTGCGGAGGCAGACCTCGACTCCTTATCCAGGATCGACATCTCGCCGAATCCCTCTCGCGACCCGAGGGTCGCGAGGCGCGTCGCACCGCGTGAGATGTAGACGCTCCCCTGAACTACGGTGTAGAACGCGTCGCCTTCGTCTCCCCGCTCGAAGACCACCTCACCTTTCTGAAGGTGGACGACCTCGGTGAGCGCGGCGATCCCTGCGAGATCAGAGCCCGGGAAATTCCTGAAGAACTCCGATCCCTTGAGGATCATGACCTTCTCAATGAGCGGCATCATAACGTGTTCCTTGGTTTGCTCGTCTTTCGACAGGCCGGGAAGCGCAATTTCAGTGTCGCGGCCCAGCTGGTGGAGCGCGAGTGCCCGTGTCCACCAGTCGCTTGATTCCTGCAGTGCCTCCGCCGGCGCCTTCTGAACGCTTCGCCCGTTTGGAAGCAGGTCGATTGTCCGTTGCAGTGGCATGCCTTCGGCTACGATATCCATGAAGGGCATGATCAGGATCCCACTCGCCGGGGTGATGGTCCCTTCCAGAAGCTCGAGCGCGCTACTTCGCCGGGCCGGGTTGTCGCTGAGCAACGCGGTGTCGATCGTCGCAATTCGCTTTGGGTCGTACGACAGCGCGAGGACCTTCATCACACGATGGACCGCCCTGGCGTGCAGGCCCTGTAACTCCGAAGCGATGAACGAGTCCCGAGGACCCGTCGCCTCGGCGCGAATGACCGATGCGGCCACCGACAGCCGCAGCCCGTTTTGCATCTGCTCGCGCAGTGCGGGCCGCAGCTCGGCCTCCAAAACCGGACTGATCGAACCACTCGTCCGCATGCGGCTCAGGGAATGCAGTGCTGCGGGGCCGAGCGCGGGCTCGTTCACCAAGGCGACCAGGGTGTTCCTCGCCTGATCTCCCTCAATGGTGGCGAGGGCCGTGATGATGGTCCGGCGCAGCGAGAGAGACAGCTCCCTTCGGTCGAGTACGCTCGCCAACACCGGGACCGCCGCGGAACCGAGACGGGCAAGTGCCTCTAACGCAGCGGGACGAGCCTCTGGCTCTTCGATCAGCCCGGTCAGCTGGTCCATATAGTCCATGCGGCCGAGTTCGCCGACGGCACCCGAGGCGAGGATGCGATCCCTGACACCCGATTGGTCGAACATCGACCTCAGGGTCTCGTCTGTATCGACCCAGCCGAGTCGGTCCAGCGCAACCAGTGCAGAGCGCCGTACATCATCGTCGTCGTGACCCAGAAAGCGAATGATGGTTTCCGGCCCGCGGCCCCCGATCTGGCCGACGCTGTGGAGGAGTGCCACGATCACATACCCGACCTCTTCCTCCGCCAGCTGATCCGCGATCGCCATACCAGTGAGGAAGTCCAGCGGCGCATCGATACGACCGGCTATGGACGCCGCCTCCGCACGGACCTCAGGCACCTTGTGCTGGATGAGCGGAGCGAGGCGACGCAGAGCTTCATCCGCTGGCAGCTGCTCGAGCATCGAGGCTGCGAAGATCACGATGGTGGCGTCTTCATCCTGCAATGCCTGGTCGATCACCGATATCATGCTCTTGTCGACGACCAACGGAGTCGATGCGAGCTCGGACATGTCGACTGCGTGACGGGTCAGGGCGCTCTCCAGCGCTCCCATGTAGAGCGTTCGGTGCCGAGAATACGCCCCTACCGCAAGGCTTGCGGCACCCACCGTGGCCAGAGGTAGCAGGCGCGGAGAATCTGCCAGGACCAGGGCGATACCTCCGCCGGTCGCCTTTGACAGCGGGCGGAGCACACCGCCGAGCGTAGCCAGCGTGGAACTCTTGATCCGGCTGGGGAAGGGCAGGAGCGAGACCTGTTCAACCGGCTTCTGCAGCGAAAACTGGAGGATATCGTCAAGCGCCTGGGCCGCGACGAGTACGGCCAGGCCTCCAACCAGAGCGCTCCCCCCGGCTGCGGCCAGGAGTGCCGTACCATGTAGCATTGCGGCAAACGAGACGCCGTATCGCGGGAAGAGCACTTTCGAGGCCCAGAACTGCAACAGAAGTGTGCCGAGGCCCACCCCCGCGGACATGAGTCCGTAAATTGCGGTGATTTCGTCGCGCTCGAACGACTCCTTCAGGATGAACTTGAGCTGCAGGTCGATGAGTGTCCCCGTCATCGTCAGCCCGATCAGGGCGAACGCCAGCAGGCGCAGAAGCCGGCTTGAGGCAACGGCCTGAACGCCCCGTCCAGACCGCGCCAGGAACGTCATCAGGACATTCCTGTTCTTGTCCGAATGATCGATGTCCCTGATCGGCTCGTTCACCAGCCAGAGCAGGGGTAGGGCCGCGAGTACCAGGCTGACTGAAATCCACAGGAGGTTCGCGGTGCCCAGTCCCTGCGCTGCGGGGGCGACCGCTGTCCCACCCGCGATCGCACCCAGCGAGGCCCCGATGCCGATCATGGGAAGGAGCCTTTTCGCCTGACGACCCGTCAGCATACTCCCGGCGTAGTCCCATGCGTGGGTCAACACGAGGACCTGGGCTGCCGAAAGCAGGAGATAGATCATGAAGGCTGTACGCGGGTCGACCATGAACAGGACGCGCCCGGCCAGGATGGAGACCCCCAGGACTACGGTGAGTCCCGTGGCCAGGGTGCGTCGATCAGTACCCGCTACCATGCCTGTGAAAATGACCGCAACCACCGCGGTCAGCAGAGCCGCAGCAATCACGGCGAACGGGATGAGTTCCGGCTCATAGACCGAGAGGAAAAGCCCGTTCTTCGCCGCCGAGAGAACTGTCGTGTTGGCGGTGTTCAGGAAGAGGAACGCACCCATGACCGCGAAGGTGCGACCCTCCCCATGACGGAGGTTCAGAGCCCGCTGAATCTTGCGGACGTTCAGAAGGGCAGCCACCCGCTAGAGCGCTAAGCTCAGCACGACGCCCACACGCTGGTCGTCCCGCACCGCTCCTGGAGGGGGTTCCGCTTCGTGAATGTACGAGTGGGTGATCACGAGCGAGAGGTTGGATAGAAGCTGTGACGAAAGCGAATTGGAGACGTCGACGATGTAGTCACTGAAGTTCGTAATCCGCGGCTGCCAGAAGGTGATGTGCCGAAACGTCGCGCCCGAGGCGAACTCATGGTCGAACTTCGTGCGCCAGCTCAGACGACCGAAGGTGATCACCTCGTCCTCGGTGCTCCCCGGCTCGAGACGGTAGTTCTCATGATCGAGTACGGCCGCGACGCTTACCGACATCTTCGTCAGATCCGAGCGCTGCAGGAA
>JAKMDG010000118.1 GCA_022428035.1 Longimicrobiales bacterium | reverse complement strand
GCGCTGTCTCTGCCGGTCGCGTTACAGGAAGCACGAGCGAGGGAGGATGCTGGGTCCGTCATGCAGATCGATGTCGTGGAGATCGACGACGCCGTCACCGAACTGGCGCGGGAGTACTTCGCTTTTGGTGAACGTGACCGTCCAGGCATCCGGGTGCATCACGACGACGCGCGGGTCTTCCTCCGCTCGGGCGATAATCGCTACGACCTCGTCTACCTCGACGTCTTCGACCACCTGCTCACCGTACCGTGGACGATGGTCACGGAGGAAGCGCTGACTGAGATGCGGGCTCGCACCGCTACTGACGGCGTGTTCATGGCCAACGTGCTCTCACCCCTCGAAGGAGACGGCACCGCGTTTCTAGCCCGTTTTCGCACAACGCTCGAGGGTGTCTTTCCTGCCTCGCGCATCTACATGACGGATCCCGACACCGATCCGGGTGCAACCCAGAACCTGATCGTCTTCGGTGCCGAGACCGAGGCCGCCTTTGCCGAGTTGGACGAGTCCTGGACCGTGGCTCGCGTATCCGCCTCGGGCCGAGCACTGACGGACGACTGGGCTCCCGTCGAGTCTCTCCAGGCTCGGGTCTTCATGGAGGGACTTCGATGGAGGTGATGCACAAGGACGGAGTGGTGGAGAACCTCCACCCGCTGAACCTGGTTGACGCTCATACAGCTGGAGCTGAGGAGCGTGCAGCGCTGGCGGACCCCTCGTCACTGACCGCGGACGTGGTTGGTCGACCCCCGCTCTTCGAGGTCTACATGCGCATGGCCGAGGAGCTCGCCAAGCGATCGACCTGCGCGCGGCTTCAGGTGGGCACCGTCATCACGGACGCCAACCTCGAGAACGTCGTCGCGATCGGATACAACGGGAACGCGCGTGGCTTCCCGAATCGGTGCGACTCCGACGAGGCTGGAAAGTGCGGGTGCATTCACTCGGAGATGAATGCGCTCGTGAAATCACCGGGGCAGATGCGCGAGAAGGTGGCGTTCATCACCGCCAGTCCGTGTAGCATGTGCGCGAAATTGATCGTTCAGGCGAATATCTCGCACGTCTTCTACCGCGAACGCTACCGTAGCGCAGCTGGGCTCGACATGCTCGAACGCGGTGGTATCGTGGCTGTCCACTACACGCGTTGGAAGGACGCCTGGCGTTAAGGGATTTCCCGACTGGGAAACATCTGGGATTTGGGTAGACTTTCGGCGTTATCAGCCGATGTATCTCTCCATCAGAGCCCTCGGACGGTCGACGTCCGGGGATCCACCACGTGACCCAGACAGCGGCAGGGCCGGCCGATCGGCCGTACGGACGCTTCTTCCTACCCGGGCCAACCGAGGTCCATCCCGAGGTGCTTGCCGCCCAGATACGTCCGATGATGAGTCATCGGGGGGCGAACAGTCAGGCCTTCATGAGGGGCATTCAGGTGGGCCTTCAGAGCGTGTTCTGTACCGCACGTCCGGTCTTTATCTCTACCTCGTCGGCGACCGGTCTCATGGAGGCCGCAGTTCGCAACGCAGGACGTACAAAGATCCTGTCGCTGACGAACGGCGCATTCAGCGAGCGTTTTGCCGCCATCGGACGCGCGTGCAACCTGGAGGTCGATACCTACGAGGTGGCCTGGGGTGAGGCGCACGACCCGTCCGTCCTCAGGACACACCTGGAGAACGGTACGTACGATGCCATCACGATGGCGCACTCGGAGACGTCCACGGGCGTGCTGAATGACATCAGGGGCCTGGCTGCAGTCGCGCACGACGTGCCCGACACGCTCGTGCTCGTGGATTCGGTGACCGGATTTGGCGCTGCCGAGGTACGGCCGGACGAGTGGGGCATCGACTTCCTCTTGACCGGCTCGCAGAAGGCCTTCGCACTTCCACCGGGCCTCTCGTTCGGTGTGGCGTCCGAGCGCATGATGAAGCGGGCCCAGGACGCGCCCAACCGTGGGTACTACTTCGACCTCGTCTTCTTTCAGAAGAACCACGACAAGGATCAGTCCCCGACGACGCCGGCGCTCTCGGTACTCTACGCACTCGAGGTCCAGCTCGACCGCATGTTGGCCGAGGGGATGGAGGCCCGCTGGGCGCGGCACGATGAGATGGCAGTGCGGACCTGGGCGTGGGTCGATGAGATGCGCTCCTCCGGGGTCCCGCTCCACGTCGTGGCGCCGGAGGGATATCGATCGCCTGCGGTGACCACCGTTCGGCTGCCTGAGGGCGTGAATGGCCCGGACGTGACCCAGGCCGTCTTCGACCGTGACTGGCTCGTCGGTGGTGGATACGGCCAATTCAAGGAGACCACGATCCGCGTGGGGCATATGGGGGATCACACGATGGATGAATTGAACGGCCTGCTGGCGATTCTCACGGAAGTGCTCTCGTGAGCGAGGAACGCTTCACCGTCCTGGTGACGGACAAGGTCTCGGAGGCGGGGCTCGCCCCGCTTCGTGCGGATGACCGCTTCGACATCATCAAGATTGATGACTCGTCGGAGCCTGAGTTCAGGGAGGCGCTATCAGTCGCCCATGGATTGATCGTGCGCAGTGCCACCAAGGTGCGCGCCGATCTCCTGGCGACGGCGACCTGCCTCCAGGTGATCGGGCGAGCCGGCGTGGGGGTCGACAATATCGACCTCACGGCAGCGACGGAACGCGGCATTGCGGTCATGAATGCTCCGGCCGGTAACACCGTTTCGGCGGCCGAACTCACCATGGCTCTGATTCTCGCGATGGTACGACGCGTGCCGGCGGCTGATGCGTCAATGCGGTCAGGCGACTGGACCCGCTCCGCCTTCAAGGGGGCCGAACTTCGTGGTCGCACGCTTGGGCTGATCGGAGCGGGACGGATCGGGGGCGAAGTGGCGCGTCGTTGCCGAGCGTTCGGGATGGAGGTGATCGCGCATGACCCGTTCCTGACCTCCGACCGGGCTCGCGAGCTCGGCGTGCGATCAGGCAGCCTGGACGACGTACTCACGCAGGCGGATGTACTCTCGCTCCACGTACCGCTCACGGATTCCACGCACAACATGATCGACGCCGATGCGCTGGCCTCGATGAAACCGGGTGCGTTCCTTGTGAACGTGGCACGTGGCGGCGTTGTCGATGAGGCGGCACTCGCTGAGTCACTCGAAGCCGGGCAACTCGCCGGAGCCGCGCTGGACGTGTTTGCCCAGGAACCCCTCGAGGAGGGCTCGCCTCTGCGTGGCGCTCCGAATCTCGTGCTCACCCCACATCTGGGTGCGTCTACCGCGGAAGCTCAGGAGCTGGTGGCGACTGAAATCTGCGATGCGGTTCGGGCCGCGCTCGCGGAGCATGATCTTTCTCGAGCGCTCAATGCCCCCGCCATTGGCGGCGAAGCAATGACTGCGCTGGGCCCGATATTCGAGCTTGGTCGTGCCCTCGGGAACCTGGCATGTGCGCTGGCGCCAGGTGGGATCAAGGAAGTCGAGGTCCGGTACGCGGGTGACGCCGACGACGCTCTGGAGGCGCTGACCTCATTTGTGATGGTCGGCCTTCTCCGGAATATTCTCGGAGCGGATGCCGTGAATTTCGTGAGCGCTCCGCATCTGGCCCGTCAACGGGACATTTCGGTGGCGCGGACGCGACTCTCGAATCACACGTCGTACGGCGAGTACGTGGAGGTCGTGCTCCAGGCCGAGCGTGGTGACCTCCGACTGGCGGGCGCACTCCTCGGTGAAGGGCATCCGCGCATCGTACGCATCGGCGACTATCACGTCGATGTCGTGCCGACCGGCTCGCTCATCATCCTGCTCAACGAAGACGTGCCTGGTGTGATCGGGCGTGTCGGAACACTGCTCGGCGATCACTCGATCAACATCGCCGGGTACCACCAGGCACGGCTATCGCGCGGAGGCGAGGCACTGGCCGCCGTCGTCGTCGACGAGGATGTTCCCGAAGTCGTGCGTGATGCGCTTCTCGGACTACCCGAAGTCTCGAGAGCCGTCGTCCTGCGCCTCGACTGACACTCTTTCCGGAGACCGCCGATGTTGACCGACGTGCAGACGAAAAAACTGACCCGGTACTTCCAGGTCTATGACATCGATGACGACGGAGCGATCGAGGCATCTGATTTCGATCGGATCATCGAGAACGTCCGCATACTGCACGGTGAGGGCGGGAATGGTCATTCGGAGTTGAGCGGAGCATACCGCGAACTCTGACTGCGGATCTCGAGCGCTGCCGATGTAGACAAAGACGGCAGCGTCGACCTCGACGAATGGTTGGCGTACTGGCAGCTCGCACTCGAGAATGACGATCGATACCAGGAAGAGGTGCTGGGCCTGACGAATCGCCTCTTCACCGTCTTTGATCTGGATGACGACGACACGATTGGCCGATCCGAGTTCGCCGACTTCTACGGTGTCTTCGGACTCTCGGTCGAGCTGGCGGAGACCGTCTTCACATCGCTCGACACGAACGAGGACGGCGCCATCACCCGCAACGACATGCTCGAGGCGAGTGGCGAGTTCTTTCGGAGTGATGACGTAGACTCCGTGGGAAACGTACTCTACGGTCCATTCGGCGTCTGATGGCGCAATTCTTCGCGTTGGGTAACCGACCACTGGGGGTCACTTCATGAGGCTGACATTCTGGGGAGCTGCACAGACCGTTACGGGTTCGCTTCACATGCTGGAGTTCGGGGACACCCGACTTTTCATGGATTGCGGGTTGTTTCAGGGCCGACGATCGGAAGCGGCTCGCATGAACGCAGAGTTCCCTGTGAGCCCGTCAAAGGTCGACTTGGTCCTGCTTTCGCACGCACATATCGACCACTCCGGTCTGTTGCCAAAGCTCTATCGTGAAGGCTTTCGTGGTCGGGTCTTCGCCACGGCGGCGACCCGGGATCTGTGCACGTCGATGCTTGCGGACAGTGCATACATTCAGGAAAAAGACGCCCAGTGGGTCAACCGACGGGAGCGTCGGCGCGGAGGTGATGAGGTCGAACCACTTTATTCTGCCGTCGACGTCGAGGGCATTCTGGAACTGTTCGTCGACGTAGCGTACGACGAACCCTTCCAGCCGGTGGACGGTTTGACCGTCATCTATCGTGACGCGGGACACATTCTGGGTTCGGCGACCATGGTGCTCGAGGTCGTGGAGGACGATCGGACGGTGAAGGTCGGCTTCACCGGGGATGTCGGGCGGGCCGAGCGACCCATCCTGCGCGATCCGCAGCCCATGGATGCCTGCGACTACCTGATCTGCGAATCCACGTATGGTGGGCGAACGCACGAACCGACCGAACAAGCCAAGGAGCGGCTGGCGGATGTAGTCGGCGCGACCGCTCGACGCGGCGGGAAGGTGATCATTCCCGCGTTTGCCGTAGGACGGACGCAGGAGATCGTGCACCGACTCGACGAGTTGACCAACGAGGGACGTCTCCCGCCGATCCCCGTGTACGTCGACTCTCCACTCGCCGTGAATGTGACCGACGTGTTCAAGCGGCACCCCGAGTGCTATAACGACGAACTCGTGGCGTATATGGAGACCGACCGTGACCCGTTCGGATTCGCCAGACTCACGTATGTGCGCGACGTGCAGGAGTCGAAGAGCCTCAATGCGTCTCGGCTTCCGATGGTGATCATCTCGGCGTCCGGGATGTGCGAAGCGGGGCGGATCCTGCACCACCTGCGCAACAACGTGGAGGACCCGAAGAACACGGTCATGATGGTCGGGTTCTGTGCACCGCATACGCTTGGTCGGCGGATCGTCGAGCGTCGGCGTGAGGTGAAGATCTTCGGAGAGCCGCACAGACTGAGGGCAGAAGTAGAGGTCATGAACGCCTACTCCGCTCATGCTGACGAGCCCGAACTCGTGGACTTCGTGAGCCATCTCGATCCCGGTCGACTCAAGAAGGTCTTCCTGGTTCACGGGGACACGGACAGGCAGCTCGCGCTCTCAGATGCGCTGGAGGCGGCAGGGTATCCGACCGCGGTTGGGCCGGGGCGAGGGGAGAGCTTTGAGCTGTAGGGGGGCTACCCCTCGCCTAGCGCCTCGGCCATCACCACCGCGGCATGCACCGCCTGTCGCCCCGTGCCATCGGCGATCTGTGCTCGACAGCTTGTCCCGTCGGCGATGAGGCGTACCGCGGCGTCGGCTGAACGTATCTGCGGCAGGAGGTCCAGCTCTCCGATCGCCATGGAGGTCTCGTAGTGCTCGGCGTGGTATCCAAATGCGCCCGCCATGCCGCAGCACCCGGATTCGATCGGTTGAACCTCGACACCCGGTAGTCTCGAGAGCATACGATCGACCGCAGGCACTCCGCCGAACGCCTTCTGATGGCAGTGGCCATGACGGAGAAGCGTCCGGGGTGCACCGCCCTGTGGCGCAAAGGGAAGTTCTCGACCCTCCTTCCACGCCGCGTCCAGATACTCTTCGAGCATCAGGGCCTGACCGGCTAGCGTCTCGGCTTCGGACCCGGGGAGAAGCGCCGGGATCTCGTCCCTGAGGGTATACAGGCACGAGGGTTCGAGCCCTACGATCGGGAGCCCAGCTCGTGCCGCTGGCAGGGCTGCGGACAGGAGCCGCTTTGCTTCCTCCCGCGCTTCATCGACCATGCCGGCGCTCAGATAAGTACGACCGCAGCAGAGAGGACGCTCGCCCGCCGGGGCCGCCAGCGCGACTGTTTTCGCCCCGGATGCCTTCAGTAAGCGGCGTGCGGCCCGGGCGTTCTCAGGCTCGAACCACCGCGAGAACGTGTCGACGAATAATGCGACCGCAGGTCCGTCGTCTGGCGAATCGTGTGCGTTCATTTCAGCGTCACGCCAGGGAGCCCCGCTCCACCTCGGCAGGGCGCGCTCCGGCGCGAGCCCCACCATCCCACGCCCCGGCAGCCTGCCCAGCGCGTTCACTACCGGCGCGAAGCGAGCCAACCGCGGCGCGATCCTCGGCAATGCCGCCAGCATCCGCTCTCGGAGCGGTACTCCGCTCTGCTCATTCCTGTGGTGCTGCCACTCGATCTTCATGCGAGCCATGTCGACACCGGCGGGACATTCGCGTGCGCATCCCTTACAGGAAATGCAGAGCGACATGGCCTCGACCATCTCCGGAGTATCGAGCCCATCGACGCCGAGCTGGCCGGTCATCGCGAGGCGGAGGGCGTTGGCCCGGCCTCGGGTCGAATGCTGCTCCTCGCCGGTCGCGCGAAACGATGGGCACATGACACCCGGATCTGTTTTCCGACATGCTCCGTTGTTGTTGCATTGCTCGGTCGCGCCGAGCAGGCCACCGGTCGCGCTCCAGTCGAGCACGACGGGTAGAGTTCGCGACGCGTCGTCCGACGCGTAGGTGGGGTGAAACCGGAACAGCGACCGGTCATCCATCGCGGGCGGGTCGACGATCTTGCCCGGGTTCAGAATCCCCAGGGGGTCGAAGGTCTCCTTGACCTCCCGGTACGCACCGACGAGCTGCTCGCCGACCATGGCGGTGAGAAACTCCGAGCGCAGGATGCCATCCCCATGCTCACCTGAGTGCGTGCCTCCAAACCGCCGCACGACCTCGTGCGTCTCCTCGGCGATCGTGCGCACGAGTGCGATGTCGTCGGGATCTCGCAGGTTCAGCGCGGGACGAACGTGCAGGCACCCCACGGAGGCGTGCGCGTACCAGGTGCCGTCGGTCCCGTGGCGTCGAAAGATCGCGTCCACCTCTGTGGCATACTCGGCCAGGTGCTCCAGAGGGACGACGCAGTCTTCGATGAAGGAGATCGGCTTTCTGGGCCCTGCCATCGACATGACGATGTTCAGGCCGCCCTTCCGGACACTCCAGACGGCGGCCTGCTCGGAGGGCGAGATCGCTTCGACCACCGAGTTCGGGTATCCGATCTCGCCCATGAGCTGATCGAGCCGCTGCAGATCGTGCTCGAGGTCCGCGTCCGGGTCGGGTGATGCGAACTCGACCAGGAGGAGCGCCCCGGGTGTGCCTTTTACGAAGCCTGCGATCGCCGATCGGAAGTCCGGCTGCTCAGCAGCAAGACGGAGGACGTTCGCATCCACGAGCTCGACCGCCGACGGGCCCAGGGTAACCAGGTGTTGAACCGAATCGAGCGCGCGCACGAGGTCCGGAAAGTGACAGACGCCGAGCACACGCCGGCGCGGCAGCTCGGCCAGTCCGAGTCGGAGACGTGAGAAGAAGGCGAGTGTCCCCTCGGATCCTACCAGGAGACGGGCCAGTGCCTCTGGCCCAGGACCGATGCGGTCAAGGTTGTACCCGGCGACGTTACGCATTGTCCGCGGCGTACGACGCTCGATCTCCGCTGCATGACGAGCGTGAATGTCGATCACCCGCGCGCGCTCCGCTGCGATGACATCACCTCCGTCGGCACCAAGGGCCTCACCGAGCCAGAGCCGCCGGCCATCCGAGAGCACGACCTCGAGATCAATCACGTTGTCGGCCATCATGCCGTACCGGATCGACCGCGACCCTGCGCTGTTGTTGCCGGCCATACCACCGAGGGTCGCTCGACTCCCCGTGGAAGGGTCGACCGGGAACCAGAGGCCAGTCGGCGCCAGCGCGGTATTGAGGTGGTCGAGCACGACACCAGGGCCGACCTCGACGCACCCTGCGAACTCGACCGTCGATCCGTGCCCGGACTGAACCCCGCCCCCGATCGACGTCACCGACCCGATGTCATCGAGATGGCGATGAGTGTCGAGCACGATAGCCCGCCCGATGGTCTGACCACACTGGGACGTGCCGCCTCCGCGCGGGAGTACGGGCACACCCCGATCACGCGCGATTTCGAGGACGGCCCGTACATCGGCGACCGATCGCGGCGAGACCACGCCCAGTGGTTCGATCTGGTAGTGGGATGCGTCCGTCGAATAGATGCCGCGGGTCAGCGCATCGAAGCGGACCTCGCCCTCGACGGCTCGCGTCAGGGCCCGCTCCAGCGTCGGATCGCCGGGAGCGATGCGAGTGGCGGCCATCTAGTCGTGTGATTGAGTGGCGGAAGGTATCTTGGCCCGTTCCTGGACGGCGGCAACCTACCTTTCGCCGTCCCTTGTCGCATCCGAGCGAGTGCACGTTGACGTACCACAGCGGACGCCATTTCCTCCAGCTTCCCGGCCCGACCAACACGCCTGCGCGGGTCCTTCAGGCGATGTCGAAGGCAACGATCGATCACCGGGGCCCGGACTTCGCCGAGCTGACACATCGTCTGTTCGAGGGGACACGGCGTCTCTTTCGAACGGAGCATGATGTCTTCATCCATCCGGCCTCGGGGAGTGGGGCCTGGGAAGCGGCTATTGCGAATACACTCTCGTCCGGCGATCGGGTGGTGTCCTTCGAGCAGGGCTTCTTTGCGCAGAGCTGGGCGAAGGTGGCCGGCCGTTTCGGGATCGACGTCTCTCAGGTCATGTGGGATCCACGGGTGGGGGTGACTCCTGCGGCGGTCCTCGAACAGCTAGAAGCTGACCCGTCGATCAAGGCGGTCCTCGTCGTGCATAACGAGACCTCGACGGGTGTAACCACGGACATCGAGACGATCGGACGGGCGATGCGGGACTCCGGCCACCCGGCGATGCTCTTCGTCGATGCCGTGTCGTCTCTCGCGGTCACGGATCTCCAGCACGATGCCTGGGGAATCGACGTGACTGTGACCGGGTCGCAAAAGGGTATGATGCTGCCGCCGGGTCTGTCCCTGCTCGCCGTGAGCGCTCGCGCCATGGCCGCGCACGCGACGGCGACGCTGCCCCGGTCGTATTGGGACTGGGACGACCAGAAGACCTTCAATCAGCGCGGCTTCTTTCCCTACACCCCCGCGACGAACCTCCTGTTCGGAATGGAGGAGGCGCTCGCTATGCTTCATGAAGAGGGCATGGAGAATGTCTTTGCGCGCCATGACCTGTTCGGGCGCGCGACCCGTGCGGCGGTACGTGCCTGGGGACTCGAGGTCGTGGCCCGAAATGAATCCGAGGCGAGCTGTGCGGCGACTGCCGTGCTGGTCCCGGAGGACCACGATGCTGACGCCGTTCGGGCACTCATCCTCGAACGTTTCGACATGTCGCTGGGAACCGGACTCGGACCCTTCAAGGGGAAGGCCTTCCGGATCGGCCACCTTGGTGACCTGAATGCCCTCACCCTGTTGGGTGCGTTGGCCGGCGTCGAGATGGGACTCAGGCTCTCGGGTGTGCCTCATGAATCCGGCGGCGTCGACGCTGCAATGCATATTCTGACGGAGGACAGCGGCGGATGATGGACGGAAACTTCACGCAGTCGGTGAACGACACGGTGGTACGCGAGGCCGAAGGCGTCGCTGCGGTGCATCGCGGGCTCCGGGCCTGTGCGTCGATCTTCGCTGTCGCGCTCCTCGCCGGGTGTGCCGCGGACGCGTCCGCTCCTCGAGAACTCAAGTTCGGACATGTCGGGGAGCCTGGATCTCTCTTCGCACTCTCCGTGGATGAGTTCGCCCGCCGGGCCAACGCGCGACTCCCTGAGGGGTGGGAGGTGGTGACGTACGGTTCCAGCCAGCTCGGTGGGGACGAGCTCCTTCTGCAGAAAATCAAGCTCGGCACCGTCGACTTCGCCCTTCCCTCGACCATCATGTCATCGCAAGTCGACGCGTTCGGTCTCTTCGAGATGCCGTACCTCGTGCGCGACCGGGAGCACATGGGGGCAATTGAAGAGGATGTCGTATGGCCCGATCTCGCTCCTCAGGCCGAGGCCGCGGGCTACCGGATGATCGCCGTCTGGGAGAACGGCTTTCGGCATGTGACCAACAGTCGGCAGCCGATCGAGACACCTGCCGACCTCGACGGGGTGAAGCTCCGGACGCCGAGCGGCGTTTGGCGGCTGAAACTCTTTCAGGCCCTCGGTGCAAACCCTACGCCGATGGCGCTTTCAGAGGTCTTCATCGGGCTCCAGACCGGTGTGATCGACGGTCAGGAAAACCCGCTTGCGCAGATCTGGGGCTCGAAGTTGTACGAGGTCCAGGACTATCTCTCGCTTACCGGGCATGTATACACGCCGGCGTACGTCGTCGTCTCGCCCACCCGATGGGACGGTCTTCCTCTCGAGGTTCGGGCAATTCTCGAGGAGGAAGCGCGCGCGACTCAGGCCTATGTGTACGAGGCTGCTACGCGTCTGGACTCGGATCTGCTGGATCAGGTCCGTGAAGCGGGGGTGACGGTGAACGCGCCTGATCGTCAGCCGTTTCTCGATGCGAGTGCAGCCCTGTACGAGGAATTCGGCTCCACCGTTGACGGTGGGTCGGCCCTCGTGGAGCGCGCGGCGGCGGCGGGGTCGAACTGAACGTCGACTCTGCGAGGAAGGGGCTCGGCAAGCTCCTCGAGGTCATCGTCCTCACGCTCATGGCGGCGCTGGCCATCGTGGTCGTCGTCGGGGTCGTGTTCCGGAAGTCCGGAGCCTCACTCATCTGGTACGACGAGATCGCGTCGATCCTGCTGGCCTGGCTGACGTACTACGGGGCGGCCCTCGCAGCTTTGAACCGCGCTCATATCGGGATGCCGACGTTGGTCGACCGCATGAAGGGCGTGCAGCGCACTGCGATCGTGCTCTTTGGTGAGGTCTGCACACTCGCGTTCTTCGGCGTGCTCACGTGGGCTGGGATTCGGGTACTCACCGTGCTCGGTGGAACGACGCTCGTGTCGCTCCCGTCCGTCCCGATGTCGCTGGCTCAGTCGGTCATTCCGATCGGGTCGGTGCTCTTCATTGGTGCCCAGCTGCTGTCGCTTCCGGATGCGCTCGCGGGTCCATCAGACGGCGACGAGCTGCCTTCGGTACCCGCGGACGAATCAGACGACGGGAGGGCCGTCGATTGAGCCTTCTCGCGATCGCGCTCCTGCTGCTGGTCCACGTCCTGCTGGGTATTACCAACGAGATTGCACTCGTGCTCCTCGCCGTGATTGCGATGATCAGCGGTCCGGACGGGGGCGGGGGGCTACCGATCGGGGCCGTGGTCATGTTCGTCGGTGCGAGCTGGTTTCCGCTGATTGCCATCCCGCTGTTCATCCTGGCCGGGGCGATCATGAATGCCTCCGGGATCAGCCGCCGTCTGATCGCGTTCGCCTCGGCCATGGTGGGGTTCATTCGTGGTGGGCTGTCGATGGTCACGATCAGTGCCTCGCTCTTCTTCGCAGAGATCAGTGGATCAGCGGTGGCCGATGTTGCCGCGCTGGGATCGATTCTGATTCCGGCGATGGAGGAGAAGGGGTACTCGAAAGCGTTTGCGGCGGCCGTAACGTCGTCCTCCGCGACCCTTGCCGTCATCATCCCGCCCTCGATTCCGATGATCATCTACGGAGTCATGTCCGGGTCCTCGATCGTCGAGCTCTTCGTAGCGGGGATTGTGCCAGGCGTCCTTGGTGGTGGACTGATGATGCTCGTGGCGTATGGTCTCGCCCGAAAACACGACTTCCCCCGTGAGCAGGCGTTCGTGCTGCAGCGGGTGTGGGAGACGTTCAAGGACGCCGGATGGGCCCTCACGCTTCCACTCATCATTCTGGGTGGGATCTTTTCGGGTTGGGTCACCGCCACGGAAGGAGCGGGCCTGGCCGTTGTCGCCTCCATTCTCATCGGCGGGCTCGTCTACCGCGAGCTGGACTGGACGCTCCTGCGCAAAGCCATGCTGGAGGGCGGGCAACAGACGGCGGTCGTGATGCTCCTGGTCGCAGCGTCGGCGCTCCTCGGGGATTACCTGACGGAGGTCCGGGTGCCACAGCGGGTCGCCGAGGGCATCATGGGGCTGACCCAGGATCGCTGGGCAATCCTGCTTCTGCTCAACGCGTTCTTCCTCGTGATCGGATTATTCCTGCATTCGGCGGCTGCGATCATCCTGGTCGTGCCCATCGTCATGCCACTCGTTCAGGCCGCTGGTATCGACCCGGTACATTTCGGTCTCGTCGTCACACTCAATCTCGGGATTGGGCAACAGACGCCGCCGGTCGCATCGGTTCTGGTTACAGCATGTTCGGTCGCTAAAGCAGATATATGGGAGGTCAGCAAGGTGAACCTCTGGTTTATCGCCGTGCTCGTTTCGATGCTGCTTCTCGTGACGTATGTGCCTGTGGTCCCGATGGCTCTGGTGGAGCTGTTCTATCGATGAGTGAACGTGTAGTCCTCGAGGTTACGGCCCCGATCGCGACGGTGCGCCTGGATGGTCCAGAGCGACACAATGTGCTCGACGTGGCAGGCTGGCGGGCGCTGGCCGATGCAATGAACGGCTTGTCCGAGCGGGATGACGTCCTGGCTGTTGCGGTCCGCGGGACGGGTGGCCGGGCGTTCTCCGCGGGCTCGGACATTGGCGCATTCGCCGAGCAGCGGTCCACTCCGGAGGATGTCCGCTCCTACTCCGACGCGATCGCGAGTGCGATGCAGGCGGTCGGAGCATGCCGACATCCGACGGTGGCCATCATCGAAGGGATCTGCGTGGGCGGTGGCCTCGAGATCGCAGCCTGCTGCGACCTGCGGGTCTGCGCCGAGTCCAGCCGCTTCGGTGCGCCGATCAATCGACTTGGACTCACGATGTCGCATGATGAACTCGAGCCGCTGCTGCAGCTGCTCGGTCCCGGGCCGGTCCTCGAGATCCTGCTCAGCGGAGATCTGATGGATGCCGAGCGAGCGCTGACCCTCGGACTCGTGAACCGGGTGTGGTCCGACGCAG
>JAKMDG010000110.1 GCA_022428035.1 Longimicrobiales bacterium | reverse complement strand
AGCTTCGGGGGTTCCGCGGACTTGGGCTGGCTGGCCCTGGCAGGTGTGCTGCTCGCCGGGATGGCGAATGGCTGGCTCTACGGCCTCACTGAGGTAGGCCAGAGCTCGATGGTGGCCGTTGATGGCTTCCGCCTCTTCGCGAACTGGGTGCTCCTGATTGCCGCAGCGCTCTCGATCCTGATCTCATTCGCCTATGTGTATCGGCAGCGCCTCCAGGCCGGTGAGTTTTACGGCCTGATCCTGCTGGCCACGGCAGGCATGATGTTCATGGTCGGGGCACGTGATCTGATCGTCATCTTTCTGGGCCTGGAGGTCATGTCCATCGCGGTATACGCGCTGACCGCCTTCAACCGCCGGGATCGAAAATCTGCTGAGGCGGGGCTCAAATACTTCCTGCTCGGCGCCTTCGCTACGGGGTTCTTCCTCTACGGAATCGCTCTCGTGTACGGTGCGACCGGAAGCACGAATGTGTTCGACATCGGCCAGTCGGTCTCGTCCGGCTCTGCCTCGAGCACGCTCCTCACCGTCGGGATCGCGTTCCTGACGATCGGCTTCGGCTTCAAGGTCTCGGCCGTTCCGTTCCATATGTGGACGCCTGACGTATACGAGGGCGCTCCGGCACCGGTCACGGCGTTCATGTCCGCTGCGGTGAAGGCCGCGGCGTTCATCGCGTTCCTGCGGGTCTTCATGGTCGGCTTCGACGGAGCCTACGACATCTGGTATCCGATCATGTGGTGGCTGGCTGCCGTCACTATGGTCGCGGCCAATCTGATGGCGCTGGTCCAGTCGAATGTGAAGCGTATGCTGGCGTACTCGAGCGTCGCGCATGCCGGGTATCTCCTGGTAGCGATCACCGCGGCCAACCAGACGGCAGCGGCCAGTCTCCTCTTTTATCTGCTCGTCTACACGGTGATGAACATTGGGGCGTTCGCCATCGTGATCGCGGTTGCACACCAGGCGGAGGAACGGCTTCAGGTCGAGGACTACGCCGGCTTCGGGTGGGCGCAGCCTGTCTTGGGCGTGCTGCTCACGGTGTTTTTGCTCTCGCTCGCCGGTTTCCCCGGGACGGGCGGCTTCATGGGCAAGATCTATCTGCTGCAGTCGGCGACAGACGCCCAGCTGTGGTACCTCGCGGTGGTACTCGTGCTGACGACGATCGCCTCGTACTGGTATTATTTGCGGGTGGCGTGGTTCATGTGGATGAAGCGCCAACTCTCGGATGACCAGCACGATCTCGTGATTGTCCCGGTACCGATGCGGATCGCGCTCGTGGCCTGCGTTGCAATCGTGATCTACTTGGGACTCTTCCCCGGCGCGGCGCTGGAATTCGCGAGGGACAGTGTCGAGGGACTGGCGTCCCTGACTGGAGCCATGCCGGATCTCGGCGAATAGTCCGACCACCGCACAGCTACGCGACGGCTAGAGAAATCCGGTGCCTCACAGGAACTCAACCGGCCGTTCGATAACCTGAACGCACACTTCGGAGCCCCATGAAGACGCACATCTTCCGTCAGTATGACATTCGCGGCATCGTGGGCGAGGATCTTGACTCTGGAGTGACCGAGGCGGTCGGTCGGGCCTTTGCGTCCCACGTTCGAGCCGCGACCGGGTTGGATCGTCCGCGCATTGCGGTGGGCCACGACAACCGTGACTCGTCCCCTGGTCTCTCGGACGGGCTCATCCGAGGCATCACGGCAGCAGGGGCGGACGTGCTCGATATCGGCACGGTGCCAACCCCGGTGCTCTACTGGGCCGAGTGTGTGCACGAGACCGATGCCGCCGTTCAAATCACGGGCTCGCACAACCCGCCCGAATGGAACGGAATCAAGATGACCTGCGGTCGCGCCGCGCTGTATGGCGATACGATTCAAGGTCTGCTCACCCGTATCCAGGCAAACGAGTTCGACGCGGGAGAGGGACGGGTCGAACGGATCGAGGTCCTCGACGCGTACGTCGAGGATGTTGCCGGTCGCTTTACCCTCGAGCGCCCGATGAAAGTGGCCGTCGACTGCGGAAATGGCAGCGGTGCGCTGGTCGCGGAGCAATTGTTCGCCGCCATGGGCGTCGAGGTCACACCGCTTTTCTGCGAGTCCGACGGGAGTTTCCCAAACCACCACCCGGACCCCACCGTCGACAAGAATCTCGAAGACCTCATTGCTGCGGTTCGGGCGGAACCCCACGACCTCGGCGTCGCCTTCGATGGAGATGCGGATCGGATCGGGGCCGTGGACGCCGACGGAGAGATCGTTCGAGGAGACATTCTGCTTCTCCTCTTCGGGCTCGACCTTCTCGAGCGGAAGGGAGCGGGCCAGAAGCTCGTCTTCGACGTTAAGTGCAGCCAGGCGCTGCCGGAGGTGTTCGAGGCCGCAGGTGGTGAGCCGATCATGTGGAAGACCGGGCATTCGCTCCAGAAAGTGAAGATGAAGGAGACGGGTGCACTGCTGGCCGGGGAGCTCTCAGGGCACATCATGGTGGCTGACGACTACTTCGGCTTCGATGACGCACTGTACGACGCATGCCGACTGATCTGGCTCCTGAGCCGATCCGATCGCTCTCTTTCGGATCGGGTGTCCGATTTCCCGGTCTACGTGTCCACCGCGGAAATCCGGATCGATGTAACCGAAGAGCAAAAGTGGGAGATTGTCGAGGAGGCAGTTGCCCACTTCAAAGCGATCTACGACGTGATTGATGTCGATGGCGTCCGCGTGCTCTTCGGTGATGGCTGGGCACTCCTGCGTACCTCGAACACGCAACCTGTGATCGTGGCTCGCTTCGAGGCACAGACGACAGAGCGACTCGACGAGATTCGCTCGGAGATCTCGGCCTGGCTGGCGGGCCATGGGGTGTCGCTACCCTGAGGTTCCCGCGCACGACCCCACCGCCTCTCCACAGGAACGCTGACCTGCCCACGGGGTCGAAGGCTCCATGAACACACCACGTCAGGATCTCGTCGGCGCCCTTCGCGGCGGCCGCCTCGCCATGTCCGTGATCCTGGTCGTCGCGCTGATCAGCGTACTCGGCCGTGCGCTCACGTCCTTTTACGTCGAAGTGCTGTGGCAGGCCCAGACGGGGTACCTGAGCGTCTTCTGGCGACGGATGATCTGGGAAAGCGGCATACGTATCCTGGGGGGTGTCGCCGTCGCTGTATTGGTCTTCTACAACCTGAAGGTGGCATCCACGACGCTGGGCGGCATCCAGATCCGCCGCCGGTTCGGTAACCTGGAGATCTCCGAGCAGATTCCGAAACGCTACGTGATGTGGGCGATGCTCACCGCGGCAGGATTCCTGGGCCTCTGGTTTGGGGCTTCTCTTCCTGCTGGACTGGGTCGCCAGGCACTTCACGCAATCTCGTCCGGCGGATGGGGTCTATCCGACCCGATTCTGGGTCGAGACATCGGCTTCTACGTGTTCTGGCTTCCGGTCCTCGATGCTGCCCTCAGCTACGCGCTCATCACGGGCTTCCTCATCTTCACACTTACGGTCGCAGGGTACGCAGCGACCGGGGCGATGACGTGGACCGGCGGCCGGCTACAATCACATGAGCTGCCGAGACGCCACCTGGGCATCCTCATCGCAGCGTTCTTCGTCCTGCTCGCCGCCCGGATGTATCTGAGCCGATTCGGGCTTCTGATCAACGGTAACTCGGCGGTGCAGAGTATCTTCGGCTTCGCGGACGCCGATGCACGTCTGCCTGCTCTTCAGACCCTGACGATCATCACGCTGGGTGCGGCGGCCGGAACACTCTGGGGTTCGTGGCGGAACCGTCCCATCCCGGTGATCGGGTCGTTCTCGGCCGTCATCGTGGGCATGGTCTTGATCGGCAACCTGTATCCGTCGCTCATTCAGAGTTTTCGGGTCGAGCCCAACGAGTTGGAGCGTGAGACACGCTTCATTCAGGAGAACCTGAAATTCACTCGGCTTGCCTACGGGCTCGACTCGCTATCCCTGGGGCGCCGGCCGTTCGACTTCGAACCAACGGCCCCGATCGACTGGACCGAAGCGGCACGGCAGTTTGCCGGCCTTCCGGTGTGGGGTTCCGGAGTGTCCGCTCCGTTGCTCACGACGTACCGCGAGGTCGAGGCTCGATTCCAATATTACGACTTCGATCGCGTCGCTGTTGATCGTTACCCAACGGAGCAGGGACTTGCCCCGGTCACCATATCGGTGCGCCAGGTCGACCCCACGGGGATTCCGGACGCGAACTGGCAGAACCTCCACCTCCGCGAACGCTACATCGCCGGGGTAGGCGTCGTGGCCAGTATCGCCAACAGTCGGACGGCCGAAGGGCGGCCCGAGATGCTGGTGCGCGGTCTTCCTCCCGAGACGATCCCGTCTTCCCTCGGAACGGTGCCGCTCTCCCTGGAGCGCCCCGACGTGTTCTTTGGAACCCGCCCGGACCGCTCGCGCGAGTACGTGATCGTGACACCGGGCGCAGAACAGTTTCAGGCGCCAGATGGTTCGGTGGGCACCGCGGGAACCGATTACCCCGAGGGAATCGAGATCTCGTCGACCCTGCGAACAGCTCTGCTGGCATGGCGTTTTCAGGCAGCGAACCTGCTCTTCTCTTCTGAACTGACGGACGACAGCCGGCTCGTCCACCGTCGGAGGGTGACGGACCGGGTGCTGGCCGTTGCACCCTTCCTGCGGTTTCCGGAATCACCTTATCCGGTCGTGACGGAAGGGCGTGTCGTTTGGGTTCTCGAGGGCTTCACGGGCACGCTGGCGTTCCCACTTTCCGCGGTCTATGACCTGGGCACCGTGCGGCGACCGGTACGTTACGTGCGCAACAGTGTGAAGGTCACGGTCGATGCGGTGACAGGAGAGATGATCTTCTACCGGGTCCCGATCGAGGATCCCATCGCGGACGCTTTCGACGCGGCGTACGAGGGACTCTTCCGTGATATGGACCAGATGCCGCAGGAACTCAGAGATCACCTCCGCTATCCCCGAGCTCTACTTGAGCTCCAGAGTAGTGTGCTTCTGCAATACCATCAGGAAACGGCCGCAGAATTCCACGGGCAGCAGGATGTCTGGGTCGAAGCACAGGAACTCTCGAACACGTCGAACCCGGTTCGGTATGTTCCCGAGTACGGCATCTTCCGCCTCCCCGACGAAGACGAGGCACGGTTCCAGCTCTCGAACGTGTTCGTTCCGGC
>JAKMDG010000088.1 GCA_022428035.1 Longimicrobiales bacterium | reverse complement strand
TGGGCGCACCCCGTTCTCGAGGGGCGGAGACGGCAAGGCGGTACTGGGACCGGTCCTGCGCGAGTATCTGCTCGGTGAAGCGATGCATGCGCTCGGTGTGCCCACGACGCGAGCTCTTGCCGCGGTGACCACGGGCGAGCAGATCATGCGCCAACAGGGCCTGGAACCCGGAGCAGTTCTAGCGCGCGTGGCCTCGAGCCACATCCGCGTGGGGACCTTCGAGTTCTTCTCGGCTCGCGGGGAAACAGACAAGGTACGTCGTCTCGCGGACTACTCCATCCGCCGCCACTTCCCGGACCTGACCGACTCGTCTGACCCGTACCTCGAGCTGTTCCGGGAGGTTCGGGATCGTCAAGCCTCCCTCGTAGCGCAGTGGATGGCTGTGGGATTCGTACATGGCGTGATGAACACCGACAATGTGGCCCTGTCCGGCGAGACGATCGACTACGGCCCATGCGCATTCATCGACGGCTACGACCCAGGGGCGGTGTTCAGCTCGATTGACCACGGTGGCCGCTACGCCTACGGTAATCAGCCGGCGATCGCGCAATGGAATCTGGCTCGGTTCGCCGAAACCCTGCTGCCACTGATTACGGCCGACGACACTGAGCAGGCGGTGCAGGTGGCGACCACCGAGCTTGAGGCATTTCAGCCGATCTACCAGGACTTCTGGCTCAAGGGGATGAGCGCGAAGCTTGGATTGCCGGGCGAGGAAGTGGGTGACCTGGAACTGGTGAACGAGCTGCACGAGATCATGGGCGTCCAGGATGTTGACTTCACGCTACTGTTTCGTCGCTTGGGCAGCGCCGCACTGGGTGATCCGACCGAGGCTCGGGCGCTGTTCACCGATCCGACTGCCTTCGACATCTGGTTCGGACGCTGGCGCGCGAGGACGTCTGGTGAAGAGGGTTCTGACCTCCGTCAGGCCCGGGCGATGGACGAGTTGAATCCCATCTACATCCCCCGGAATCACAAAGTGCAGGAAGCCCTCGACGCCGCGACGGGCGGAGATCTCGAGCCGTTCAGGCGGCTCCTGTCTGTGCTCGAACGACCCTTCGAACGTCGCGCTGGCCTGCAGGAATACGAAGTTGGCGCCCCCGAGGACTTCGGCCCGTATCGCACGTTCTGCGGGACGTAACCCCGGGTGTCCACGAAACCGTGGACATTCCACTCAGGCGATCAGGTGTCCGCCGCTCGGGGGCAACGCCCATCAGGTTTGGGGAAGACGATGGCGTGGCGCCTCAAGCAGGGTCGGACTGAGCCCGCATCACTCCAGGCGGAACCGTTGTCTCAACGCCAGGAAGTCGGATTGCTCCAGCCTGGGGTCAGACCAACTGTTTTCACGGATGAAGTGGGCTGGATAGGAGTCCTGGATCAGTGAAAGATCGTTGGCTGCCAATTCGAGCTGTCTGTAGGCCTCGTCGTAATCCTGAATCCCCATGTAACTCCATGCCAGAACTGCCGGGTCTACGTAGCGAGTAGCCTGGAGCTCGATCACTTTATCGAAGGCACGACGCGCATCTGCGGGGCGCTTCAGCAAACCATAGCCCCATGCGATGTCGCCTCTGATGCCAGGAGCGGCATCATCTGGGATCAGCCGCTCAGTCAGCTCGAGTGCATCCAGGGCTTCCTGTTCATTGCCCAGAGCAAACTGAGATCGAGCAAGCATGACGCTGCAAATCGCCTCACGCGGGTTCAGCTCTAAACATCGTTCCAGGATTTGATTCGCTCGCTGGTGCTGACCCGACGCATGCAGGGCGTAGCCTAACTCATGTAAAACTCGGCCACTGTTCGGGTCTAGCTCAATTGCGCGCAGCATCGCGCTGATGGCTTGTTCACTCTGGTCGCGGTGGGTTTCAAAACCCGCCTGGCGCACAAGGACCTCGGGGTCATTCGGACTCAAGCCCATCGCTTGTGTGGCAGCTTCCTGAGCCGCTTCGGCTTGCCAATTATGCGCGCGCAGGTCGGCAAGCGTGGAATAGGCCAGACCCAGATTCGGATCCAGCGAGATGGCTGTGGCACTATGATGCTCGACCAGAGCTTCCGTCTGAGCCTTGAAGTCAGCCCAGTCACTGGTAGCCACGGGATCGTAAAGGCGAGAGGCTACATAAATGCGAGCTTTCCAGGCATGAGCTAAAGCGAAGTCGGGGTCTTCTTCGATTGCGCGGTCGAGATGCCCCTGAAGAGCACTCCGAATGCTGGGCGATGCCGCTACACGAAATCCACCGCGTATCATGGCCATGGCCTGAAAGAATGCCACAGAGGCTTCGGCTGAACTTGTAGGCACGTTGGTGAAGCGCTCTTGCTCACGAGGTAGCAATTCGGCTTCGAGCGCGCGCGCGATCCGCTGCGCGATGTCTGACTGCACTGCAAATACGTCAGTCAGGTCTCGATCGTATTGATCCGCCCACATCTGGACACCGGTTTGCGGATCGATGAGTTGCGCAGAAATCCGCACCCGTTCGCCGGCATAGCGGACGCTCCCCCCCATGACCGCTCCTACATTCAGATCGTCGGCTATCTCCTTGATGCTCAAATCGGTGTCGGAGTAGCGAACGACCGACGATCGAGCGATCACACTCATTGCCCGGATCTTCGCCAAATCGTTGATGACTGACTCATGAACGCCATACGCGAAGTAGGCGTCGTCTGGATCTGGACTCAGGTTGTCAAACGGCAAAACAGCTACCGAATGGGGCAATGCCTGTGGCTGTTCGAGGTCGACCTGTTCAGCCAATGCGGCGATTCGTGCGGCCTGCGTCGCATCTTGCAGCTGCTGCTGGTCTCGCCCTGGCTTGAAGACGAATTTATCCAGTGCAAAATACGCAATGGCTACCGTCATCAGCACAATCAACGCTCGATCTAGCTTTTTGGTCGAGGCTTGTACGGGGCTGCTCGATCGATCTACGTCTTTGTCGAGCTGCAGGCCATCGGCGGTAAACTCAAAAACCCAGCTCAGTAGAACGACCGGAATGAATCCGATGACGAGGCATGCAACGATGAGCTTGATGACGGCATCGGATATGCCGTACACAGGAAACAGAGTTTCTATCACCTGAATCACAAGCCAACTCATGACGCCATAAGCGGAGGCGACACGAATTACATTGCGCCGCTTGAGCTCTTCTAGGAATGACATGTGAGTTCGTCCATAGGCTCGTACATCACGGGCAAAGTAGAGATCGATAGCTAGGGCCCAGCTCAATACATCAAGACCCATTCCAAGCGGCACGCGGACTCCAGCACGCCGTACGTGCCTGCTCCACGGCTCAGGCCCGGCTGCAGCGACGTCGGAGTATATGCGCGAAGTCTCAATATCGGGTGCGGCTTTGGTCCAAGTAAGAGGCCGCTCTTCGGAAGCGTGGGGACCTGATTCCAACCCACTTCGGATTCTCGGGGCCCTTCATGCCAGATTAGGTCAGCTTCGGCTTTTCAACGCTGGCCCTGGACTGGATTCGGGGGACGGAGTACTGGGCCAAGACCCTCAGGGAGGACGGGTCTCTGCACGCCGGATTGAGCAATAGACAGCAGATCCAACCGGAGTTCGTCGCGGCGAAGATGAGAACTGGGCAGGCACACTATTGCAGCACTGCTGGCCGCACCGATCGCGGCGTCCTACGTTCGCAATCCCTTGACTGATCACGCGCAGCGCGACTTCTGCCGATGAAGTTGCCTCACAACGCATGAGTGCCCGATGGCAAAACAGCCCTTGCCGCCCAGCGTTGAGTCATCCTCGAAGGCCCGTCGGGATCTCGACACGAGGCGGGCACGAGATGCTGCCGAACCCGTCTCCATACAGCGTCGGAGCTTTCTGCAGATTTTGTCCGGTGGAGCATTAACGATGACCCTCGTCACCCCTGGACGCGTGAGTGCGATGTACGGGTCAGAGGGACCCCCTCCTGAGGCGATGGAGGGCGTGCTCATTACAGACGTCCTCCCGGGCGAGGACGTCTTCCAGTATATGGATCGGCTCGAGGGTGGTTTCAACCTGGCCCTTTACTGTGGCGTCATCGGGGCTGCGAACGAGTTCAAAGAGGGAGACCAGCTGGTTGGGCTGGCCGCTGAGGACGACCGCTCACGCCGGCACGCTCGAACCCTTCTGTCGAACACCCGACTCGAGGACCTCCGAACGCATAGCCTCTTCAGCGATGCTCTCTACGACCTGATCAGTGAAGTTGACCGCGAGACGTCCGCGCGCACGTCAGATTGGACGGTGGGCGATCTTAAGGATGTTCTACTTCGTGCCTCAGAGGAGCGCATCAAGGGCGTGCGGGCGGGCCTGACGAGCGACGAGATCAGCTGTGTCGTCAAGGTCATGAGCAATGCAGAGCTCATCGCTGTGGCCTCGAAGATCTTCGATCCGTTACCCGGCAGTCGGATCGGGGCGAAGGGCTACATGGGTGCCCGCGTCCAGCCGAATTCACCCACGGATAATCATGACGACATCCGATGGCAGGTATTCGACGCGTGGGCCTATGGGGTCGGCGATGTCTTGTTGGGTACGAACCCGGTTTCCAGTGAGATCGAGTCTGTCACCGGTGTGGAACTCGCCCTCCAGGACATCATCGAGACG
The DNA here is from genome assembly GCA_022428035.1 of Longimicrobiales bacterium. Lineage (GTDB taxonomy): Bacteria > Gemmatimonadota > Gemmatimonadetes > Longimicrobiales > Gaopeijiaceae > UBA2589. The sequence goes on along the minus strand of JAKMDG010000088.1, from coordinate 1,121 downwards.
TTCGGGCTTCAAGACGTCTTGCCACACTGCGTGCTCGGGCACATCGACGTTCAGGCCGAGGCAGAGGCACGAACACCCGGCTCGACCGCGCTCTGGTTTCAGAGTCTGGGTGGGACCGAAGCAGCAAATGGGACCTTTGACGTATCGATCGAGGGGATGCGGGCCTACGCGTCCCAGCGAGCGGGACGGTATGGATTGTATTTCGAGACAGGGCAGGGCGCTGACGCCACGAATGGCCATGCCTCGGGGATCGACATGGTGGTTCACGAGTCTCGAAAGTACGGGTTTGCGCGGGTATTACAGCGGGATGTGGCGAATGCGCAGAACCTTGCCGGGCGCGTGGCACAGCCGTGGGTTCACCTCAACGACGTCGCAGGATTCATTGGGCCGGAGGTCTTCCGGTCCCGAGAGCAGCTCGTTCGGTGTTGTCTCGAAGACATCGTCATGGGCAAGCTGCACGGGCTCACGATTGGCCTCGACATCTGTTCGACCCTGCATATGGAGGTCGATCTGGACGATCTGGACTGGTGCATCGACCAGATCATGCCGGCCAACCCCGCCTATTTGATGGCCTTGCCCACCAAGAACGACCCTATGCTCAGCTACCTCACGACCGGCTATCATGATCATGTCCGCATTCGTGAACGCTTCGGCTACCGGGTCAACGACGCGATGTGGGCATTCTTTCAGTCTCTCGATGTCGTCGAGGCGGATGGCCGTCCAGGACCGAATTTCGGAAAGCCGAACGAGGTGTTCCTCCGGTATCGGCGTGCCAAAGGTGACGAGCGTCCTGATGCCGAGATCCTGACCGAGGGCGCGCGGACCATGGCCGAGGTTCGGGCAAGGGGCGTCTGGATCGCCGAGGGCCACGGCACACAGATCTGGGACATGGAACCAGATCTCGCCGATGAGATCGACACGCTCTACGCGGACGCCAAAGTCAGCATTTGGTCTGAGCTCGAAACGGCATTTGTCACGGCCGTGCCGCGGAGTCTTTGGCTACGTACCCGCTCCGAGAATCGGGACAACTACATCGGCGACCCGACCTCCGGTGAACACCTGGCTGATCGCGCGGTGGACACCGTCGAACGCCTGCGAAGTGACTACGGCAACCGCTACGA
>JAKMDG010000066.1 GCA_022428035.1 Longimicrobiales bacterium | reverse complement strand
GTCGTAGCCGAAGTCAGCTCCTATCAGGCTGCCGACACCAGAGCACTTCTTGAAGAACGCGGCATCGAGGTCGAGATTCGGAACGAAGAGGCATGCAGGTTGACCGTGGAGCGCTACTACCTGGAACATCCTCAGGCGCGGGGAGCCAGCCGCCCCAGCGATTATGGATGGCCTCGCCGCTCTCCGTGAACAGGGGAGAAGTGCAATTGCGCTCAAAGAAGCCACGTGGCGCTACGGGTGCAGATGCTCCCGTTCAGGTTGGTCCGCACGAGCGGAGTCCGTGCGCAGACAGACAGACAGCCCTCGCGAGAGTGTGTGTTTTCCCGAGGGAGCGAGTGAATCCAGAAGTCGAGTTTGGAGGGGTCATGATGGTGAGCACATATAGGACTGCCGCGTTCGTACTGGCACTCGGCCTGGCTGGGTGCGCCTCGGGTGGCAGTGGGACTCCCCGCAATGATAGTCCATTGGGCGGGGCGGAAATCATGGCCTACACGAACGTGCAACTCGCTCTCGAGACACTGAGGCCGAGCTGGCTGCGAAGAGCGCGGGAGGTGTTTATCGACAACGAACTCGCCGGCCCCGTCGAGATTCTCCGGCGTAGCTTCAACGAACGCATCAGCCGCATCGAACTTGTCCCTTCACGTGAGGTCATACGCCGGTTCGGTCCGTGTCAGGCTCCAGCCGGAACGGGGACGCTCGACACACCCCGTGACCCTCAATGTGGCACTCGGCCGGTGATTCATGTCGTGTTGTTTTCGGGGCGCTGACCGGTCTGAATACGTGGCAGAGCTTTTGTTGCGCGTACGTTGCGGGGAGAAGGGCGAGCGGGTCGCCTGACGAACGAAATGCTCCCGCTGCAGAATTTTGCCGTCGCAGGATGCTTTGTTCCCGAAAAAGTGGCAGATTCAGAAGACATGCAGAGGTTGTGTCTCACCCCCGAAGGAGAGGACGATGACGAAGGATGAGTTCGCGGCGAAGGTTGCAAAGCAGACCGATCTGAGCAAAGCGAAGGCACGCGATGTGATCGACTGCATTTTCTCGACGGATCCGAGAGAGGGAGTCATCGCGATTGAGCTCGACGCCGGTCGTGATTTCACGGTGACAGGGTTCGGTACGTTTGGCACGCGTCGTCGGAAGGCGAGAGAGGGCCGTAACCCCCGCACGGGTGAGCCGATTCAGATTCCGGCGATGACGGTTCCCACGTTCAAGGCGGGTAAGGGTCTCAAGGATCGCGTTCGAATCTGATCCACCGCCCCAGAGCAATGTTGGGGCGTCGAGACTGGTGTGGGGGCACCCGATCAGGGAATTGTTGCAGACGGCATGGCTCGCAGGCGTAGCCCGTCAGCGGGTTTGCGAGCGCCGGTGCACAATCCCAATCCGTTAGGGTGCGCCCTCACCACCCGTCTCCTCCGGGGCTGAATTCACTCAGCTGACCGGTCCAGCTGCCACCGGGTGAGTTGACGGCAGACGCGGCTCTGCCTGACCGATCTACGGGTACAGGTTTGTCACTCATCTCGTTCGGGTGGCCTGCGCATTCGTTTTTTCTGGCCGTGGCGCTTCTTGGCATCCAGCCGCCGACGCTTCTCGCGCCTGGGGACGTTCGTCTCCACCCTTGGTTTCGCGCGCTCGTTCAGTGCCTCCAATCGTTCACGGAGCCGGCGCAGTGCCAGTGCCCGATTTCGATGTTGGCTCCTCGCCTCGCGGGCCGTGACCCGGACGTTGGTGGGAAGGTGCACGAGGCGAACGCCCGATTCCGTTCGATTCTGGTGCTGTCCGCCTGGGCCACCGGCACTGAACGTCTCGACTCGGCACTCCGCCGCGAGAGCATCGTCGCTGAAGGGGATCGGGATCGGCGGTGGATCGGACACGGCGGTCGCACGTCGGTAGTCAGGGAACAAGTGAAGCTATGGTACGGGTGGGTTCAACGCGCTACTCTTTGGCTCGTCGCTCGCACTTTGACCCTCGCGCATGATTCTCGATCGCACGGACAACCCGGGCGCTCAGGTTCTGTTCAGCCTGGCCTGCGTCGTCGTGATCGTGTTCGGTTTGCGGGCCGCCGCCCCCATTCTGCTTCCCGCGGCGCTGGCGCTCTTTCTAGCGGTCCTCAGCCTTCCCGTGATGGTATGGCTGAGGAAGCACCGCGTCCCCAAAGGGTCGGCGATTGTGATCCCCGTGTTGCTGAATGTCGCGGTCGTGGGGCTGCTGATTACCTTCGCTTCCCAGTCCGTGTCCCAGCTTCAGAGGGAACTGCCGACCTACCTCAACACGCTGACGCAGCTCCAGGCGTCCTGGCTGCAGGCGGTTGAAGTTCGGACAGATCTGGTGTTGACCGACTATCTGACACTCGACCTGATCGACCCCGGTGCCGTGATCGGTTTCGCTCGTGGTGCGGTGGGCCGGATCGCGCAGCTCCTCTCCATGACGTTCCTCGTCTTCCTGATCATGGCGTTCATGCTCAGCGAGGCCACGGTCTTTCCGGCCAAATTCAAGTTTCTGACGCGCGGTTCAGGCTTCGAAGACGACCGCCTCGAAAAAATCGTGTCCGAGGTGCAAACATATCTCGGCATCAAAACGGTGATCTCCCTGGCTACCGGACTCATCCTCGGTAGCTGGGCGTATGCGATGGGGTTGGACTTTCCGATACTTCTTGGCCGGACGGCGTTCCTGCTGAACTACATCCCGACAGTCGGCTCGATCATCGCAGCGATCCCAGCGGTGCTGCTGAGCGTCATACTGTACGGCACGCTGGGGCACGCCATTCTGGTGGCGATCGGGTACGTGACCGTGAACACGGTGTTCGGCAATATCATCGAGCCGAACCTGATGGGTCGCCGTCTGGGCCTGTCCACGCTCGTCGTGATGCTCTCACTCCTGTTCTGGGGCTGGGCGTGGGGGCCTCTGGGGGCACTTCTCTCCGTGCCACTGACCGTGATCGTGAAGATCTGGCTCGAGAATACGACAGATCTTCGGTGGGTCGCGATCCTGCTGGACAAGTCGGCACCCCAAGAGGCCACCGCGGAGGCTGGAGACTAGGCATGCCCAAAATCCCCTTTCACGAGCTGCCGAACCATGGGCGGCTCTGGGTCTTCCCGCTCAGTCGAAGTCTTACGGTTGCCGAGCGCGCAACGGTGCTCGGGGAAGTGGATGGATTTCTGGCTGAATGGGCCGCGCATGGTATGCCGCTCGAGTCGGGATGCGAACTGCGCGACGATCGCTTTTTGCTCATCGGCGTGGACGAGGACGCGGAGGCGCCCTCAGGCTGTTCGATCGACGCGCTGGTGAACCGACTGCGTGGGCTTGGTCAGGAACTCGGGGTTTCCTTCATCGATCACGCCTCGGTGTGGTATCGCGCACCCGACGGCGTGCGGACGACGTCACGCCCCGACTTCAAGGCGCTGGCGGCCCAAGGCGTTGTCACCAAGGAGACCCACGTCTTCGACACGAGCCTGACTCGCATCGCGGAACTGCGTGCTGGAGCTCTCGAACGCCCAGCCTCAGCAACCTGGCACGGGCGCGCGTTCTTCAGAGAGCGGCAGGCGACCTGAGCTTCTCGGCGAGGAACTGTGCGGCCGCGCTTTCCCCCCAGAATCGAGGTGCCCACGGTGCGCCGTGCACGAAGCCTACGTGCCCACCCCGAGGAGAGAGAGCCAGCGTGATCGCATCGTTTCCCGCTGCCTCGGCCCGCGGAATGGCCTCCGGTGGAAGAAATGGGTCGTCTTCGGCGTGCAAGAGCAGCGTCGGCACCTGAACTGCGTTCAGGAAGCCTTTACTGGAGGACTTGGCGTAGTAATCCGAGGCGTCGTCAAAGCCGTTGAGCGGTGCAGTCAGGGCGTCGTCGAACTCCCAGATGGATCGGGCTCGGTCGACGGCCTCGATGTCGAGCCGGTCTGCGAGTCGGTCGCGCTTCCACGCTACCTTGCCGCGCAGCGAGCGCAGGAAATAGCCGGAGTACGCTCGGCCCATGCGGGAGCGCTGTAGCAGGGCGCATCCCGCGGCGAGGTCGTACGGGACGGACATCACCGCCGCGGCATCCACGAAGTGGCGCCCACCATCCTCGCGTTCCCCGATCGCTTTGAGGACGACATTGCCCCCGAGCGAAAAGCCCATGGCGCCGACAGCGGAGTCCGGATACCGGGATCGGACGGTCTCGACCACGAAGTTCAGGTCGCGGGTGTCGCCGGAATGGTAGAACGACAGCGTCCGGTTCGGTTCTCCCGAACAGCCACGGAAGTTCACCGCGACCGTACCGACGCCGTGTGTGTTCAACTCACGACACATGCTACGCACGTACTTACGTCGCGATGAACCCTCGAGGCCGTGGAGCACGACGACGACCGGCGCGTTCTGCTGAGGCGGAGAGCGCCAGTCGATGTCGAGGAAGTCTCCGTCGGGAGTCTCGAGGCGCTCTCGTGACAACCTCGGCCCGTCTGCGGGTCGCAAGAGACGCGCGGTCAGCGTCTGGCTGTGTGGCCCCGAGGCCCACCACGGCGATTCAAACGAGTCCTGGGTCATCCCTTCATCCACCGTGGAGTCAGCGCCGTGATGTGTGTGTACACCGGGCAGGCGGGATGGTGAGCTCCGGCCAGGTATCCGGTACTCATGAGGAACTCACCCGTGATCTCACCACCCGTGAATCGAAACGTGTTCTTGAAGAGCTTCACCCAATCCGACTTGTCCAGCGGATGGTGCATATCGAGCCACGCCGCAAAGGAACCGTGCTGAGCCTGGAGTCTCAAAATCACCTGTGCATTGTGAATGGCGGCGTCGATCTTCAGGCGATTCCTGATGATCCGCGCATCACCCAGGAGACGCGCCCGGTCCTTCTCACGATACGAGGCCACACGATCGATCGAGAATCCATCGTACACGTCGCGAAAGCCATCTCTTTTCTTGAGAATAGTCAGCCAGCTCAAGCCCGCCTGATTGATCTCCAGTACAAGACGCTCGAACAGGAGGTCATCATTCCCTACTGGAAAGCCGTACTCTCGGTCGTGATAAGACTGATGGAACTCGTGGCCTTGCGCTGCATGGCAGTAGGTGTGCTCGGGGATCTCATTCACGTGTGGCCGATGGATCGTCGTGAGGCTTTCGTCGTATGAAGGGACGCTCCGGATTCGAACTCCCTAGGGCCGAGTCCGCTACCCGCGACGGTCGGCGCGGATCCTGAAACGGTGTCCCGGATGCTTGCGTAGGGCGAGAGCAGGGTCGGTTGACGCGAACGGGGGTCACATGACGGGCATTGGATTCGGGGCAGTTTTAGGCCTCATGCTGTGGGCTGGGGCCCCGGATGCTGCAGTCGCGGCGTCGTCAATGGAGCATGACCTGGATCGGCTTTACGGCCGCGTGGCGACGTCGGACGGAGAATCCTATGAAGGGTATCTGCGTTGGGACGTGAATGAGTCGCATTGGACGGATGTCCTTGATGGTCTGAAAGAGATTCCCCCCGAGTGGGAGCGGGAAGCCGAGAGCCTGGATCCGGCCTTTGCTGCTGAGCAACGGTGCAACCGCAGCCTGGTTGCATTCGGGGTTCGGCTGACGTGGGATGTTGACGACGACATGGGGCCACGCGTGTCGTCCTCAGGCATCCGATTCGCTCATGTCCGCGCCTTGGAGCCGATCGATGCGAGAAGCGTTCGTGTCACGTTGACGACCGGCGAGGAGATCACGCTGCATGCTTCATCTACGGACATCGGGCGGGCCATGCGGGGCTTGATAGTCGAGGTCCCGGGCGCCGAGACAATCGAGGTGAGATGGCGAGATCTTGAGCGGGTGGACTTCACGGAGGCTCCGACCTCTGCGGCACCACCCGTTGCCGAACGCCTGTACGGTACGGTCGAGACGCGGAGTGAGCTGAGTCTGACCGGCTTCGTGTCTTGGGACCTGGACGAGATTCTGGGAACCGACATGCTCGATGGACGAGAAGATGGCGTGGACTACGAAATTCCGTTTGCCGAGGTCCTCAGGATTGAGTGGGAATCCGACCGGTCTGCCAGGGTATTTCTGCGCAGCGGTGTCGAGCTCGAATTGCGTGGTACGAATGATGTGAATCGTGACAATCGCGGCATTGAAGTAGCCGACCCGGGCTTTGGTCGTGCGATCGTTTCGTGGGATGAGTTCAAGTCGGTCGACTTCGACATCCCGCCAGAGCATCCGGTGCGCCCCTCGTTCGATGCAGGGAGCCGGCTGTTGGGTACAGTTTCAGCAGTCGATGGTCGTGTGATCGAGGGTGAGATTCGATGGGGTAACGACAAAGCTCAACTCTGGGAGTTCATGAGTGGAGGGCACCGCGATGTGGACTTCACCATCGAGTTTGGTGCGATCTCGAGCATACACAGGGTCGAAGATGATCGAGTCGCAGTCGTGCTCCGGGACGGACGCAGATTCGAGCTCGAGGACACGCCAGATGTACACGCCCGGCACCGAGGGGTATTTGTGAAGCCCGAGGGTCGTCCACGTAGACTGGTGCGCTGGCAGGACTTCGATCGAGTGGTGTTCTCCCGATGAAGCGCTCTACGACTCGGGGCCCTCGACCTGACATGGATAGTGTCACCTGCACCCTCATGCTGGCACTGACGCTCATGGTCTTGCCGGGGTCACTCGTCGCCCAGTCGGGCGTGGATGGCAGCGTGGCGCCGGAGTCGAGCTATCGCGATGCCACCGCCCGGCGCCTCCACGAGTCCGCGATGGAGGCCCGGGAGCGGTTCGATGCGTCCGTGCTGAGCTACACCGCAGTCGTGAGGCAACGGATCAGTGCGTCGTTACGGATGCCACTCAAGGACCGGACCCTGTATCGCTCGGAGGCCGCACACCGGCTGTGGTGGAAGCGCGACGGTGAGAACCTCGTTCAGGTTCTTGCGTTCCGTGAACAGACCCCCGCGGGGGTCGACATGGAGGACATCGAGCTGGATCGGTTCGACAGCTCATTCGACCCGATGAATGACAAGCTCTTTTTTGGGCTTGCCGAGAACGACGAGGATGAGGGGGTACCCGACGAGGACGATTTCTGGTTTGAGCATCCGCTGTATCGCGACTGGGTCGACTCGTACTGGTTCAGCGCGGGCGATACGATCTCGATCAGTCTTCCGGATGGGAGACAGGTCCGTTCTATAGAACTACAGGTGGTGCCGCGGCAGGCCGATGTGCATCGCATGACAGGCTCCCTGTGGATCGAGCCCGAGGAAGGGCATCTGACACGGGCCGTCTACCGGCTATCCGACCAGTTCGATGCGTTCCGCGATATCGCGGACCTCCAGGAAGAGGAGGATGAGGGACTTCGGAGAATCCCCGGAATGCTCAAGCCGTGGACGTTCGACCTGAAGATGATTGCGGTCGACTATGGCTTGTGGGACTTCGAGGTGTGGATGCCCCGGTCTATGCGCATGGACGGCCTGGCCGGCCCGGGCATCATCAAGTTTCCAGTGACCATGGACTACTCCTACGG